>NZ_JBHTSA010000162.1:0-14934 GCF_042795405.1 Streptomyces sp. NPDC056480
GAGTCGTACCGCCCCCTTCGCGCTGTTACCTCGTGCTGTTCCCTCGTGCCGTTCCCTCGTGCTGTTCCCTCGTGCTGTTCCTTCACCCCCCACGCACACCGCCGCCCGCGAGGGGAACTCCCCCGCGGGCGGCGGTCGGTGCCGGGGCCGGTGGCGTCCGGTCAGTCCTGGAGGGCGATGAGGCTCGACGGGCGCAGATCCGTCCAGTGGGCCTCCACGTAGGCCAGGCACCCCTCGCGGGTGTCCTCGCCGAAGACGGTCCGCCACCCGGCGGGGACCTCGGCGAAGGAGGGCCACAGCGAGTGCTGGTTCTCGTCGTTGACCAGAACCAGGAAGCGGCCCTGCGGGTCCTCGAACGGGTTGGTGCTCATGCGTTCTCACTCCTCTTGTGTGTCACACCGAACAGCTGGGACAGGGGCTGTTCGGAGTCGTCCGTCACGGTGCGCAGCAGGGTCTGGAGTTCCTCGGCGAGTCGCCGCGCCTTCTCCGCCCCGAGCCGCTCCGTCGCGTGGATCAGGCCGCAGTGCACGGGGCCTTCGCCGCGGGGCTCGTAGAAGCTGAGGGTCAGCTCCGCGCGGGTGGATCCGGTCGGCACGGCGACCAGGTCGCCGACACCGCCCTGGAGGCGCTCCAGGTCGGCCTGCTCGTGGTGGATCACCATCACCTGCGGGCCCTCCGGTCGCAGGCCCGCGGCGCGGACGACCTCGTCGAAGGGCACGTCCTGCCGGTCGAGGGCGCTCAGCGTGGTCTCCCGTACGCGGGTCAGGAGCTCCGCGAAGGAGGGGTCGCCGGCCGTGTCGGTGCGCAGCACGACCGTGTTGAAGAAGCAGCCGACGAGGTCGGCGAGCTGGTCGTCGCCGCGCCCGGCGACCATCGTGCCGATGGGCAGGTCGGTGCCCGCCCCGTGGCTGGTGAGCAGGGCGGCGAGAGCCGCGTGCAGCACCATGAACATGCTGGTGCCGGTGGCCTGCGCGAGCCGGTCCACGTCCGCGTGCAGCCGCTCGTCGAGCGTGAACTCGACGATTCCGGCGGCTCGGCTCCCCCGCCGCGCGGGGACGGGGGGCCGGGCCTCCGTCGGCAGGGCGAGATCGCGCGGTGCGCCGGCGAGCGTCCGCCGCCAGTAGGCCAGTTGGCGGCCGCCCCGGCTGTCGGGGTCGTCCAGGTCTCCGAGGACCTCGCGGGCCCAGCGGGCGTAGTCGCCGTAACTCACGGGCAGCGGCTCCCAGTCGGGCGCCCGCCCGGCGGTCCGGGCTCCGTACGCGGTGGTGAGGTCGCGGAAGAGCGGGACCACCGACCACTCGTCGACAGCCAGGTAGTGCAGGGTGAGCAGCACCGCCTGGGCGCCGTCGGCGCCGGTGAGGAGCCGGGCCCGCAGCGGGGCCTCGCGCTCCAGGTCCGGTGCGGCGGACGCCAGTTCGGCGAGCCGCGCGTCGAGGTCCGTGCACTGCTCCACGGCGGGCTCCGGCGCCTCGACGGCCCGGCGGACCAGGGTTCCGTCGCGGTCGGTGAAGGCGGTGCGGAGCGGTTCGTGGCGGGCGGTCACGTCGGCGAGCGCCGCGGCGAGCGCGTCGGCGTCGAGGCCGCCGGGCGAGCGCAGGACGAGTGCGTGGTCGAAGCCGGGGTCGCGCCGGTACGCCTGCCACTGCCAGCGCTGTACGGGCGCGACCGGCGGCTCCGTGCCGTCGGCGGCGCCGGGCTCGGCGGGGCGCAGGGCGGGACGTGCCGCGCCCGCGCCCTCCAGCTTGCCGGCGATCCCGGCGACGGTGAGGGCGTCGAAGACGTCGCGGATGCTCAGTTCGACGCCGAACTCGGCGCGGATGCGGCCGAGGAGGCGCATGGAGGCCATGGAGTGGCCGCCGAGGGCGAAGAAGCTGTCGTGCACGCCGACGGCGTCCAGCTTGAGGATCTCGCAGAACAGCTCCGCGATCCGCGCCTGCGTCTCGGTCGCGGGAGCGGCGTCACCGGTCATCGCCGACCAGTCCGGCGCGGGCAGCGCCTTGTGGTCCAGCTTGCCGTTCGGGGTGAGCGGCAGCGGGCCGTCGAGCGGAACGACGAGGGCGGGGACCATGTACTCGGGCAGGACCGCGGCGACGTGGGCGCGGAGCTCCTGCGGGTCGAGCGCGAGGTCCGCGCCGGGCTCGGGCACGGCGTAGCCGACGAGGCGGACGATGTCGCCGTCGCGGTCGGGCAGGACGGCGGCCTGGGCGACCGACGGATGCCCGGCGAGTGCGGCCTCGATCTCGCCCAGCTCGATGCGGAAGCCTCGGATCTTCACCTGGGTGTCGACCCGGCCGAGGAAGTCGAGGTTGCCGTCGGCGCGCCAGCGGGCCCGGTCTCCGGTGCGGTACATGCGGCTGCCGGGGGCGCCGTACGGGTCGGCGACGAAGCGTTCCGAGCTGAGCCCGGCCTGCCCGAGGTAGCCCCGGGCGAGGCCGCGCCCGGCCACGTACAGCTCGCCGATCACTCCCGGCGGGACCGGCCGGAGGTGCTCGTCGAGGACGTAGCAGCGGGTGTTGGGGTCCGGGCGTCCGATGGGCACCCGGCCGCCGGCGCGGCCGCCGTGCTCGCGGGCGGGCCACAGGGTGGAGTTGACGGTCGCCTCGGTGAGCCCGTACGCGCAGATCAGGTTCGCGGTGGCGCCGAAGCGTTCGAAGACGTCCGGCGGCACGGTCTCGGTGCCGACCAGGACGGTCGACCCCTCGGGCAGCCGGCAGCCGGGCGGCAGGGCCGACACCAGCGAGGGCGGCAGGATCATGTGGGTGATCCGCTGGTCTTCGAGGAAGTCGGTGAGGGCGGGGCCGGCGACCCGGGCCTCGTCGGTGATGAGGACGAGCCGTCCGCCGTGGCAGAGGGCCATGGCCAGTTCGAACGCGAAGACGTCGAAGCCGATGGAGGCGAACTGGAGGACCCGGCTGTCGTGGGCGAGGCCCATCCGGTCGACCGCCGTGGCGACCAGGCTGGCGATGCCCTCGTGCGGGACGACGACGCCCTTGGGGCGGCCGGTGGAGCCGGAGGTGTAGATGACGTACGCGGCCTGGTCGAGGCCTGCCGGTCCGCCCGCCGGCCGGGTGGCGGGCAGGGCGTCGAGCTCGGCGGCGACGTCCGGGGCGTCGAGCAGCAGGACCGGGACGCCGGCGACGTCGGGGATCTTCCCGGCGACGGGCTCGGTGCCGACCACGACGGCGGCCCCGGAGTTCTCGATCATGTAGCTGAGGCGGTCGCCGGGGTGGACGAGGTCCAGCGGCAGGAACGCGGCCCCGAGCTTCAGGGCGGCGACGACCGTGGCGATCATGTCGACCGAGCGCGGGACGGCCACGCCGACGACGCTCTCGGCGCCGACACCGCGGGCGGCGAGCAGCCGCGCGAGCCGGTTGGCGCGCGCGTCGAGCTGGGCGTACGTCACCGAACGGGAGCGCTCGACGACGGCGACGGCGTCGGGGCGCTCGGCCACCCGGCGGGCGAAGAGCGCCTGCAGGGTCTCCTCGTCGACCTCGCGGGGCAGCCCGTTGAAGCCTTCGAGGACGAGGCGGTGCTCCTCGTCGGTGAGGATCCCGGCCTCGGACAGCGGCCGGTCGGGGGCCGTGACCAGGGCCGCGACCAGCCTGCCGAGGCGGTCGCCGATGCGCTCGGCGGTCTCCTGGTCGAAGAGTTCGGTGGCGAACTCCAGGCGGCAGCCGAGGGAGTCGGCAGCGCCGTCGGCCGAGGTGTGCTCGGTGAAGCTGAACACGAGGTCGAACTTGGCGGTGCCGATGCGGTGCGGCAGGTAGCCGGCCTCGAGTCCCGGCAGCCGCAGGGCCTCGTCCGTACGGGCGTGGTAGCCCACCATCACCTGGAACAGCGGGTTCCTGGAGAGGGAGCGGGTCGGGTTGAGCTTCTCCACGACCGACTCGAAGGGCACGTCGGCGTGGGAGAACGCGGCGAGGTCGGTCTCCCGGACCCGGCCGAGGAGTTCGGTGAAGGTCGGGTCTCCGCCGAGGTCGGTGCGGAGCACCAGGGTGTTGACGAAGAAGCCGACGAGCTCGTCCAGGGCCTCGTCGCCGCGGCCGGCGATGGGTGCGCCGAGCGGGATGTCGGTGCCGGCGCCGAGCCGGTGGAGCAGGGCCGCCACGGCCGCGTGCGCGACCATGAACATGCTGGCGCCGGTGTCGCGGGCGAGTCGCCGCAGGCCCTCGTGGACGGTGCGGTCGAAGGTGATGTCGAGTTCGGCGCCGGTGAAGGCCGGGCGGGCGGGCCGCGGCCGGTCGGTGGGGAGTTCCAGTTCCTCGGGGGCGCCGGCCAGGGCCGTGTGCCAGTGCTCCAGCTGCCGGGCGACGAGGCTGTCGGCGTCGGCCGGGTCGCCCAGGAGCCGGTGCTGCCAGAGGGCGTAGTCGGCGTACTGGACGGGCAGCGGCTCCCAGTCGGGGGCGGCGGCCGCGAGGCGGGCGGTGTAGGCGGTGGTCAGGTCCCGCAGGAAGGGGCGGTCGGACCACTCGTCGGTGGTGATGTGGTGGAGCAGCAGGACGACGACGTGGTCGTCGGGCGCCACCTCGACGACCGTGGCACGGATCGGCAGCTCGGACGCGAGGTCGAACGGCCGCCGCACGGCGGCGTCCACGATGCCGGGCACCTCGTCCTCGCCGGCGCGCAGATGTTCCACGACCGGGACCGCCGTACCGGCGGGCAGGATCCGCTGGTACGCCTGGCCGTCGCTCTCGCGCTCGGCGAAGAGCGTCCGCAGGGCCTCGTGGCGGTCGGTCACATCGGTGAGGGCGGCGCTCCACGCCGCGCGGTCGAAGGTGCCGCGCAGCCGCATGACCAGGGGGAAGTTGTACGCGGCGGAGGTGCACTCGATCTGCTGGATGACCCACAGGCGCTGCTGGGCGTGCGACAGGGGCAGTTCGTCGGGGCGCTCGGACGCGACGAGCGCCGGGCGGGCGGCGCCGCGCGAGGCGGCGGCCCGCTCGACGAGTTCGGCGACGGTCGGCGCCTCGAACAGGTCGCGGATCGCCAGCTCCGCGTCGAGGGCGGTACGGGCCCGGCTGACGAGCCGGGTGGCGAGGAGCGAGTGTCCGCCGAGGTCGAAGAAGTCGCTGTCGATGCCGACGCTGCCCTCGGCCAGGCCGAGGACCTCCGCGAAGAGCCCGCACAGGGTCTCCTCCTGCGGGGTGCGCGGGGCGCGGCTCCGGCCGGTGCCGGTGAGGTCGGGGGCGGGCAGGGCCTTGACGTCGAGCTTGCCGTTGACGGTCAGCGGCAGGGTGGCGACGGGGACCAGGGCCGACGGGACCATGTAGTCGGGGAGGCGGGCCTTGAGGTGCTCGCGGAGCCGCTGGACGAGGTCGTCGGCGTCCTCGCCGCCGGGGGTGGTGTCCTCGCGTACGACCGTGCTGTCCTCCGTCGCGGCCGTGCCGTCCGCCCGTTCGGCCGTGCCGTCCTCCCGTACGAAGTAGCCGACGAGCCGCTTCGTTCCGGCCGTCTCGTGGACGACGACGGCCGCGTGGGCGACCTCGGGGTGGGCGGACAGGGCCGTGGAGATCTCGCCGAGTTCGATGCGGTAGCCGCGGATCTTGACCTGGTCGTCGGTGCGGCCGAGGAAGTCGAGCAGTCCGTCGGGGCGCTGCCGGACGAGGTCGCCCGTGCGGTACATGCGCTCGCCGGGCTCCCCGAAGGGGTCGGCCACGAACCGCTCGGCGTTCAGGACGGCCCGGTCGTGGTAGCCGCGGGCGAGGCCGGTGCCGGCGATGTACAGCTCGCCGGGGCAGCCCGGCGGGACGGGCCGCAGCATCGTGTCGAGGACATGGGCGCGGGTGTTGCGGATGGGCCGGCCGACCGTCGGGGTGGCGCTCTCGGTGGTGGAGCCGCCGAGGGTGTTGATCGTGTACTCGGTGGGGCCGTAGAGGTTGTAGCCGTACGTGCCCTCGGTGCGGCGCAGCTGCGTCCACACGGTGTCGGAGACGGCCTCGCCGCCGAGCAGGACGAGCGCCGGCCGGTGCTTGCCCGCGGCCTCGTCCTGGTCGAGGAGGCCCTCCTCGATGAGGAGCTGGGCGTAGGTGGGCGTCACGTTGACGACGTCGACGCGGTGCTCGTCGCAGTAGGCGACCAGTGCTTCGGCGTCGCGGCGGAGTTCCTCGTCGCAGACGTGCACCTCGTGGCCCTCGACGAGCCAGAGCAGTTCCTCCCACGACATGTCGAAGGCGAAGGACACGGTGTGGGCGATGCGCAGGCGCCGGCCGCCTGCGGAGGCGATGGCCGGGTCGAAGATCTCCTTCTGATGGTTGAGCTGCATGTTCGTCAGGCCCCGGTAGGGGGTGACGACGCCCTTGGGGCGGCCGGTGGAGCCGGAGGTGTAGATGACGTACGCCGGGAACTCCAGCCGGTCGGGGACACCGTGGGCGAACGCGGGGCGCTCGGCGTCGGTGATCCCGTCCCCGGACAGCGCGGCGAGTTCGGCGAGCACGGCCTCGTCGTCGAGGAGGACTTCGAGGGCGACGGGGCCGTCCTCGCGGCGCAGCGTCGGAGCGACGGCGGCGGTGGACAGCAGGCAGAGCGGCCCGGTGTCCTCGGCCATCAGCCGCAGCCGGTCGGCGGGGTGGTCGAGGTCGAGCGGCAGGTACGCGGCGCCGGTCCGCAGGACGGCGAACAGCGCGGCGACCATCTCGATGGACCGGGGCAGCGCGAGCGCCACGACCTTCTCGGGCCCGGCGCCCCGGGCGAGCAGCAGCCGGGCGAGCCGGTTGACCTGCGCGTCGAGTTCGGCGTACGTGAGGGCGCGCTCGCCGAAGACCAGCGCGACCACGTCGGGGGTCCGGGCGACCTGGGCGGTGAGCATGTCGGCGACGGTCTCGTCCGGCACCGGCTCGCGGCCCGACTCCCGGGCGGTGCGCAGCGCGGTGCTCTCCTCCGGGAGCAGCAGGTCCACGCCCGCGGTGCGCGCGGACGCGGCGGCGGGGCCGGCGAGGGCCTCGCCGAGGCGGTCGAGGACCGTGGTGAACCGGGCGAGGATCGTGCCGGCGGCGTCGGCGTCGAAGAGGTCGGGCCGGGCGGCCAGGGTGACCTTCAGACGGGCGCCCGGGGTGACGATCAGGGTGAGCGGGAAGTGGGTGCCGTCCACGTTCGACACACCGGTGATGCCGTGGCGTTCGCGGAGGGCCGCGGCGCGGTCCTCGCCGTCGGCCGAGCGGAGCACGAAGAGGGTGTCGAAGAGGCGGCGGTGGCCGGACTCCTGCTGGAGGGTGCCCAGGCCCACGTACTCGTACGGCATGACGGCGGCGCGCTCGGACTGCATGCGGCGCAGCAGGTCGAGCAGGGGCTCGTCGGGGGTGAAGGCGATCCGGGCGGGGATCGTGTTGAGGAACATGCCGATGATGCCGGCGACGTCGGGGACCTCCGCCGGGCGTCCGGCGACGGCCGTGCCGAAGGCGACGTCGGTGCGGCCCGTCATGGCCGAGAGCACCAGGGCCCAGGCCGCGTTGAGGACGGTGTTCAGGGTGAGTCCGTGCCGGCGGGCCACGGTACGGAGCCGGTCGCCGGCCTCCTGGGTGAGGAGGGCGTCGAAGTCCACCGGGATGACGGGGCCGGTGTCGCGCCCGGACGGGGCGAGCAGGGTCGGCTCGTCGAAGCCGGCCAGGGCCCCGCGCCAGGCGTCGAGGGCGACCGAGGTGTCCTGGGCGTCCAGCCACGCCAGGTGGTCGCGGTACGAGCCGGGCAGCGGGAGGCCCGTGGGGTCGCCGGCCCGCTCGTACAGCGTGAACAGCTCCTCCAGGAACAGCCAGGCGGACCAGCCGTCCCAGAGGATGAGGTGGTGGGTGACGACGAGCTTGTCGCGGCCGTCGCCGAGGCGGATGAGGAGCAGTCGGCACAGGGGCGCGGCGGAGAGGTCGAAGCGCTGCCTGCGGTCGGCGGCGAGGAGTTCCTCGGTCCGGGTCCGCTGTTCGTCGGCGGGCAGTCCGGAGAGGTCGGCCTCGACGAGCGGGATCTCGGCGCCGTCCACGATGAACTGGACGGGGCCGGGCAGGCCGTCGCTGGTGAATCCGGCGCGGAGGCCGGTGTTGCGGTCGAGGAGGGTGCGGCAGGCGGCGCGCAGCCGGTCGGCGTCGATCCGGTCGTCGAGGTCCAGGGTCTCCTGGGACTGGTAGACGTCGAGCGCGTCGCCCGCGTCGAAGGTGGCGTGGAAGTACATGCCCTCCTGGAGCGGGGAGAGCGGCCAGATGTCCGCGACGGGCAGCCCGGCGGCGGCGTGGACGCGGGCGGTCTCCTCCGGGGTGAGCTCGGGTCCGGCGAGCGGCACGGGGGCCGGGGGTTCCGGGTCGGGGGCCGGCGCGGCGGCGGTCAGCTGGTCGAGGAGGGCCCGCAGTGCGGGGTCGACGGCGGCGCCGGACTGCTGCTGGAGGGCGAGGACGGCCTGGAGGGCGGCGGCTGCCTGCCCGGCGTCGGAGGCGGAGACGGTCACGCCGTCGGAGTGCACGGGTACCTCGGTGGAGTCGGTGGCGGGGGGCGCCTCGGCGTCCCCGTGGGCGGCGGCGGCCGCGGCGAGCGCGGCAGGGGTGCGGTGCTCGAACACGTCGCGGGGGCTGAGGGTCAGGCCCCGTTCACGCGCCCGCGTGGCGACGGCGATGGAGCTGAGGCTGTCGCCGCCGAGCATGAAGAAGTCGTCGTCGACGCCGGTTCCGGGGACGCCGAGGACCTCGTCGAAGATCCGGCACAGGGCGCGCTCGCGGTCGTCGCGCGGCGCGCGGCCGGCGGCGCGGGGCGCGATCTCGGGTGCGGGCAGGGCGTTCTGGTCGAGCTTGCCGCTGGGCGTCAGCGGGAGTTCGGCGAGGACGACGACGGCGCTCGGCACCATCGCGGCGGGCAGCGCCTCGGTGAGGGCCGCGTGCAGGGCCTCGGAGGCGGGAGTGGCGCCGGGGGCGGCGACGGCGTAGCCGACGAGGGCGCCGTCGCGGACGATCACGGCCGCGCGGGCCACGCCGGTCAGCGCGGCCAGGGCGGTCTCGATCTCGCCGAGCTCGACGCGGTTGCCGCGGATCTTGACCTGGCGGTCGGTGCGGCCGAGGTACTCGACGGCGCCGTCGGCGCGGCGGCGCACCAGGTCGCCGGTGCGGTACATCCGCTCCCCCGGCGCCCCGAACGGGTCGGCGACGAACCGTTCGGCGGTGAGGCCGGGGCGGTCGTGGTAGGCGCGGGCCAGCTGGACGCCGGCGAGGTAGAGCTCGCCGGGCACACCGTCGGGCACCGGGCGCAGGAACGGGTCCAGGACGTGGAGCCGGGTGTTCCAGACGGGCCGGCCGATCGGAACGGCCGGGTCGGTGGCTCCCTCGTAGGGGAAGAAGGTGACGTCGACGGCCGCCTCGGTGGGGCCGTACAGATTGTGCAGCGGTACGGGCGTGCGCCCGGCGCGTGAGGTCAGCTCCCACCAGCGGCGGGCGTCGGCTCCGGTGAGGGCCTCGCCGCTGCAGAACACCCGGCGCAGGCTCGCCGCCCAGTCGGGAGCGTCCGGGGTCGCCTCCATGACCTGGACGAAGGCGGCCAGCATCGAGGGGACGAAGTGCGTGGTGGTGACGGACCGTTCGGCGATGAGGCGGGCGAGGTACTCCGGGTCGCGGTGGCCGTCAGGGCGGGCGAGGACGACGGTCGCGCCCTCGGTCAGGGCCCAGAAGAACTCCCACACCGACACGTCGAAGCTGGACGGGGTCTTCTGGAGGACCCGGTCGTCGGCGGTGAGCCCGTACGCGCCCTGCATCCAGGCGATCCGGTTGACGATGGCGCGGTGGGTGACGGCGACGCCCTTGGGGCGACCGGTGGAGCCGGAGGTGTAGATGAGGTAGGCGGGGTGGTCGGGTCCGGCGGCCCGTCCGGGCTCGGCGTCCTCGGGGGCGTGGGACTCGGAGGCGTGGGACTCGGGGGCGTGGGGCTCCTCCGCCGGGGGCGCCGCGCCGATGACGACGTGCGCGAGGTCCGGTACGGCGGGCAGGCGCCCGGCGGCCTCCTCCGTGGTCACGACGAGCCGCGTGCCCGAGTCGGCGAGCATGAACGCCACCCGGTCGGCGGGGTAGTCGAGATCGACGGGCAGATAGGCGGCGCCCGCCTTGAGGACGCCGAGCAGCGCGACCATCAGCTCGGCCGAGCGCGGGACGGCGACGGCGACGTACCGCTCGGGGCCCGCGCCGCGCTCCCTGAGCCGCCGGGCCAGGGCCTCGGCCCGCCGGTCGAGTTCGGCGTAGCTGAGGGTGGTGTCGTCGAAGACGACGGCCGGGGCGTCCGGGGTACGGGCGGCCCGGTCGGCGATGAGCGAGGTGAGCGTCGCTTCGGGGACGGGGTGGGCGGTGGCGTTGAGCTCGGTGAGGTGCGCGCGCTCGCGGCCGGACAGCAGGTCGGTCCGGGCGACGAGCCGGTCGGGATCGGCCGCCACGGTCCGCAGCAGGGCGGTGAACCGGTTGGCGAGGACGGCCACGGCCACCTGGTCGAGCCGGGCGGCGTGGTGCTTGAACCGCAGCAGCAGGCCGTCGGCGGCGGGCTCGACGACGAGGGCGAGCGGGTAGTGCACGGCGTCGAACACCTCGGCGCCGGTGACGAGCGGCTCGCCGGCGTCCTGGTCTCCTTCGCCGCCAGGGTAATTCTCGAACACCACGAGGGTGTCGAAGAGTTCGCCGCCGCCCGCGATCCGCTGGATGTCGGCGAGCCCGAGGTGCTGGTGGTCGAGGAGGCCCGCGTGCTCGTCCTGGACGCGGTGGAGCAGCTCGGTCAGGGTCTCCTCGGGGCGGAGGGTCACCCGGGCGGGGACGGTGTTGATGAACAGGCCGACGGCGGAGTCCAGGCCCGCGACCTCGGTGGTCCGCCCGGAGACCGTGGTGCCGAAGACGACGTCCCGGCCGCCGGTGAGGGCGCCGAGCAGCAGCCCCCACACGCCGTGGAAGACGCTGCTCAGGGTGAGCCCGCGGGTCCTGGCGTACGTGGTCAGCGCTTCGGTGAGGTCCTGGGGCAGACGCGTGTCGACGTGCTCGGGGCGGGCGGGACCTTCGGCCTCGTCTCCCGGGGCGGTGAGCGCGGGGAGCCGTGTCGGTCCGTCGAGGCCGGCGAGTGCCTGGCGCCAGGCCTCGCGTGCGGCGTCGCGGTCGCGGCCGGCGAGCCAGGAGAGGTACGGCTCCGGGGCCGTGGGATCGGGCAGTTCGGCGCCCCGGTAGGCGTCGGTCAGTTCCCGCAGGAGGACGGAGACCGACCAGCCGTCGGCGACGATGTGGTGGAGGGTCAGGAGGAGCCGCCGGCGCCGGCCGTCCTTGACGAGGGTGGCGCGCAGGAGCGGCGGCCGGTCGAGGGCGAACCGTTCGGCGCGGTCGGCGCGGAGGATGTCGTCGAGGCCGGTCCCGGCGGTGTCGGCCTCGCGCCACGGGAGGGTCACGTGGTCGGCGAGGCGCTGGACGACCTCGCCGCCGGGGAGCTGCCGGAACGAGGCCCGCAGCAGCGGGTGCCGGTCGAGGAGCAGCTGGAGCGCGCGGCGGAGCCGGTCGGGGTCGACGGGCCCGGCGAGGTCGAGGACTTCCTGGACGAAGTAGAGGTCGGCGGCCTGGTGGTCGAACTCCGCGTGGAAGAAGAAACCTTCCTGGAGCGGGGAGACGGGCAGCGCGTCCGGGTCGAGCTCCACCCGTGGCCGGGCCGGTGCGGCGCCGGTCTCGCCCGCCGTGCGGGCGAGGGCGGCCACGGTCCGGCTGCGGAACACGTCGCGCGGGGTGATCGCGAGCCCGGCCTCCCGGGCGCGGTTCACCAGCTGGATGGCGACGATGCTGTCGCCGCCGAGTTCGAAGAAGCTGTCGTGGACGCCGACCGCCGGCAGGCCGAGGAGATCGGCGAACAGCGCGGCAAGCGCGGCCTCCGCGGGGGTGCTCGGGGTGTCGGTGCCGGTCAGCGAGGTCCAGCGGGGCTCGGGCAGGGCCTTGGCGTCGAGCTTGCCGTTGGGGGTCAGCGGCAGCGGGACGTCGAGGACGACGACGGCGGTCGGCACCATGTAGTCGGGCAGGGCGTCGGTCACGCGGGCGCGTGCGGCGGTCACGGCCGCCTCGCCGCGCTCGTCCGCCGCTGCCTCCGGGACCAGGTACGCGACCAGCCGCTTCACTCCGCGGTGGTCCTCGCGGGCCAGGACGGCCGCCTGGGCGATGCCCTCGCAGGCCATGAAGGCGCTCTCGATCTCACCGGGCTCCACGCGGTGGCCGCGGATCTTGATCTGGCCGTCGGCGCGGCCGAGGAACTCCAGGTTGCCGTCGGCGCCCCAGCGGACCCGGTCGCCCGTGCGGTACATGCGGGTGCCGGGAGGTCCGTACGGATCGGCGACGAACCGCTCCGACGTCAGCCCGTGGCGGCCCAGGTAGCCGCGGGCGAGGCCGCGCCCGGAGACGTACAGCTCGCCCTCCGCGCCGACGGGGACGGGCCGGAGCGCCGTGTCGAGGACGTACGCGCGCGTGTTGGGGTCCGGCCGGCCGATCGGCGCGGGGCCCGGGCGGTCGGGGTCGGCGAGCCAGAGCGTGGAGTTGACGGTGGCCTCGGTGAGTCCGTACGCGACGACGACCCGGAGCCGGCCGCCCCAGCGGGCGATGAGCTCGCTGGGGACCGCCTCGGTGCCGACGACCAGGACGGCGCCCTGCGGGAGTTCGCACTCGGGCGGGAGCGCGGAGACCAGCGAGGGCGGCAGGATCATGTGGGTGGCGCGGTGGCGGGCGATGTACTCGGTGAGCGCGGGGCCCGCGACACGGCGCTCGGCGGGGACGACGATGATCCGGCCGCCGACGCACAGCGACATGATCAGGTCCCAGACCGTCACGTCGAAGCCGACGGAGGCGAACTGGACGACCCGGCTCCCGGCGGTGATACCGATCCGGTCGGTGGCGGTGGCGATGAGGCTGCCGACGCCGTCGTGCGAGACGACGACGCCCTTGGGGCGGCCGGTGGAGCCGGAGGTGTAGATGACGTACGCGGCCTGGTCGAGGGCGACCGCCGGTGCCGGGTCGGGCTCCGTCGCGGCGGCCAAGGCCGCCTCGGTGTCCGGGTCGTCGAGCAGCAGACGGGTGACGCCCGCCGTCTCCGGGAGGTCGCCGGCGAGGTCGCGCACGGTGACGACGGTGCGCGCACCGGCGTCGGAGAGCATGTAGGCGATGCGGTCCTGGGGGTGGTCCGCGTCCAGCGGCAGATAGGCGGCGCCGGCCTTCATGACGGCGAGCAGGGCCACCACGAGCTCCGGTGAGCGGGGCAGGGCCACGCCCACCACGTCCTCGGCGCCGACGCCCCGGGAGCGGAGGAGCCGGGCGAGCCGGTCGGCGGCGTCGTCGAGCGCGGCGTACGTGAGCTCCCGGTCCTCGCAGACGAGTGCGACGGCCTCGGGGCTCCGGCGGACCTGCTCTTCGAACGCGGCGGGCCAGGAGAGCTCCGGGACCTCGCGGGGTGCGACGCCGAACTCGTCGAGGAGGCGGGCTCGTTCGGCCCGGGTGGTGAGTTCGATGCGGCCGACGGGGCGGTCCAGGTCGGCGGTGAAGGCGTCGAGGAGGGCGAGGAAGCGGCGCTCGTGGTCGGCGAGGGTGGCGGCGTCGCAGACGTCGGCGTCCACGTCGAGGTGGAGGGTGTATCCGCGGCCGTCCGTGCCCTCGGCGAAGCTGAACGCCAGGTCGCTGACCGGGCCGAGCCATTCCGGGCGGAGTTCGGCCCGGTGGCCGGCGAAGCGGAGGTCCTCGGAGCGGGGCAGGATGTTGACGGTCGGGCCGACGAGCTCCGGTACGCCGTCGACGAGGCCGAGTTCCCTGGCCAGGTCCTCGGCGCGGTAGCGCCCGTGGGTGACGGCGTCGGCCACGGTCTCGCGCACCTGGGCGACGAGGGCGGCGCCGGTCGTGCCGGGGTGGACGGCGAGGCGCAGCGGGACGATGTTGGACACCATGCCGGGGACGGTCGCGGAGACCTCGTCGTCGCGGGCGGCGACCGGCAGGCCGAGGACGAGGTCCTGTTCGCCGCCGGCGCGGTGCAGATGGGCGGCGACGGCCGCGAGCAGGATCCGGGAGGGGCGTACGCCCGCGGTCCGGGCGGCGGCGTCGAGGCGCTCGACGGTCCCGGGGGACAGCTCGGCGGTCCGCCGCAGGCGTCGGGTCATGGGGGTGGCGGCGCGGTCGACGAGCCGTACGGGCTCGGTGCGGCCGGACATCCGTTCCAGCCACCAGGCGCGGTCGGCGGCGTGCCGGTCGGAGGCGCGGTACGCGCGGTCGGCGGCGACGAGCCGGGAGACCGACCAGTCGCGGGGCCCGGCCGCCTCGTCCCCCTCGGTGTAGAGCTCGCCGGCCCGCCGGGTGACGAGCGCGACGCCCATCCCGTCCATCACGATGTGGTGGTAGCGCTGGCACCACAGGACGCGGTCGTCGGCGAGCCGCAGCAGGGCGTGGGCGAAGAGCGGGTCGAGCGCGAGGTTGACGGGCCGGTCGCGGTCGGCGGCCACCCACGCGGCGGCGGCCTCGTCGGGGTCGGCGGCCTCGCGCAGGTCCACGACGGTGACGTCGACGGGGACGGTGCGGGTCCGGGGCGTCTGGCGCGGCCCGTCGTCTCCGGGAGTGACCCGTACGTGCAGGCACTCGGCCTCTTCGACGGCCTGGCGGACGGCGGCGGTCAGGCGGTCGAGGTCGGTGGCGCCGCGGAGGTGCAGCGCGAAGACGATGTTGTAGGCGGAGCTGTCCGGTTCGATCTGCTGGGCCAGCCAGATGCCGGATTGCCCGCCGGTGACGGGGAGGCCGGAGAGGGTGTTCCGGTCCGACGGCTCGACGTCAAACATCGTACGAAGTGGCCTTTCCCTGGAGGTGCGTGGCAGACGGTGACGGCACAAGCGCCGACGGCGTGGCGAGTGTTACGCCACGCCGGCGGTCGGGTCGGCGGGCGGCCGGTGGGCCGTGAGCCGGGGGAGCGGCAGCGGGGGTGCGGCACGTGAAAACCAGGCGCGTA
>NZ_JBHTSA010000163.1:0-14885 GCF_042795405.1 Streptomyces sp. NPDC056480
GTTCCGTACGTACGGAACGGGGCGCCCTTCGTCGTGCCCTCCCGGAGCACCCGGGCACCGTCCGGCCGCCGTAAAAGTGCAGCACCGTCAATATCGGGTGATATTGGGGCCTAAGTCAGACTTAGGACATTCGGGAGGCACTCCATGCGCGGAGCCACGCACGCCAAGTGGGCCGCTCTGGCCACCGCAGTCGCCCTCGCGGCGACCGCCTGCGGCGGCGGCGACGACAGCGGCGGTGGCGGAGGGGCCGACGGCATCGTGAGTTCCTCGTGGGGCGACCCGCAGAACCCGCTGGAGCCCGCCAACACCAACGAGGTCCAGGGAGGCAAGGTCCTCTCCATGATCTTCCGCGGGCTCAAGCAGTACGACCCGAAGACCGGCGAGGCCAAGGACATGCTCGCCGAGAAGATCGAGACCACCGACTCGATCAACTTCACCATCACGGTCAAGGACGGCTGGACCTTCTCCAACGGCGAGAAGGTGACCGCCAAGTCCTTCGTCGACGCCTGGAACTACGGCGCCGATCTGAAGAACAACCAGAAGAACGCCTACTTCTTCGGCCAGATCGAGGGCTACGACAAGGTCCACCCCGAACAGGGCGAGCCGTCCGCCACGTCCATGTCAGGCCTCAAGGTCACCGGCCCCCAGACCTTCACGGTCAAGCTCACCCAGAAGTTCTCCACCTGGCCCATCACCCTCGGCTACGCGGCCTTCTCGCCGCTGCCCCAGGCCTTCTTCGACGACCGCCAGGCCTGGCTGTCGAAGCCGATCGGCAACGGGCCGTACACCGTGGACTCGTACTCCAAGGGCTCCCAGATGGCCCTCAAGCGCTGGGACGCCTACCCCGGCGCCGACAAGGCCCAGAACGGCGGCATCACCCTCAAGGTCTACACGGACAACAACACCGCGTACACCGACCTGACGGCCGGCAACCTCGACCTCGTCGACGACGTCCCCGCCTCCCAGCTCAAGAACGTCGAGGCCGACCTCGGCGACCGGTACATCAACGTCCCCGCCGGCATCATCCAGACCCTGTCCTTCCCGTTCTACGACCCGGCCTGGAACAAGCCCGGACAGGAGAAGCTCCGCCAGGGCCTCTCCATGGCGATCGACCGCAACCAGATCACCGAGACGATCTTCCAGAAGACCCGGACCCCGGCCGTCGACTGGACCTCCCCGGTCCTCGGCGAGGACGGCGGCTTCAAGGACATCTGCGGCGACTTCTGCAAGTACGACGCCGCCGAGGCGAAGAAGCTCGTCGCCGAGGGCGGCGGCATCCCCGGCGGCACGATGAAGATCTCGTACAACGCCGACACCGGCTCCCACAAGGAATGGGTCGACGCGGTCTGCAACTCCATCAACCGCGCCCTCGGCAACAACAAGGCCTGCGTCGGCAACCCGGTCGGCACCTTCGCCGACTTCCGCAACCAGGTCACCCAGTCGAAGATGGACGGCCCGTTCCGGGCCGGCTGGCAGATGGACTACCCGCTCATCCAGAACTTCCTCCAGCCGCTGTACTACACCAACGCCTCGTCCAACGACGGCAAGTACTCGGACCCTCAGTTCGACAAGCTGGTGAACGAGGCCAACGCCGAGGCCGACACCGCGAAGGCCATCGGGCTCTTCCAGCAGGCCGAGGAAGTCCTCAGGGACGACATGGGCGCCATTCCGCTCTGGTACCAGAACGGCAGCGCCGGCTACTCGGAGCGGGTCAGCAACGTCTCGCTGAACCCGTTCAGCGTCCCGGTCTACGACCAGATCAAGGTCAACTGACGTCGTAGCAGGTCGGAGGCGCACGGCCCGGCCCGCGGACCCCCGCGCCGCCGGGCCGTACGCCTTCCCCAGTCCTCTCCCCGGAGCCAACCCCCGGAGCCCCCCATGGGTCGATATGTGATCCGGCGGCTGCTGCAGATGATCCCGGTCTTCTTCGGCGCCACGCTGTTGATCTTTCTGATGGTGAACGTGATGGGCGACCCCATCGCCGGACTGTGCGGCGACCGCCAGTGCGACCCGGCGACCGCCGCCCAGCTGGAAAAGGAGTTCGGCCTCGACAAGCCCGTCTGGCAGCAATACCTCACGTACATGGGCAACGTCTTCACCGGAGACTTCGGCACCGCCTTCAACGGGCAGCCCGTCACCGAACTGATGGCCAGCGCCTTCCCCGTCACCATCCGGCTCACCATCGTCGCGATCTTCTTCGAGATCGTCATCGGCATCAGCCTCGGCGTCGTCACCGGCCTCAAGCGCGGCCGCCCCGTCGACACCACCGTCCTGCTGCTGACCCTGGTCGTCCTCTCCGTCCCGACCTTCGTCACCGGCCTCCTCGTCCAGCTCCTCCTCGGCGTCAAATGGGGCTGGATCAAACCGGCCGTCTCGCCCGAGGCCACCTTCAGCGAACTCATCGTGCCCGGCCTGGTCCTCGCCTCGGTCTCCCTGGCCTACGTCACCCGGCTCACCCGGACCTCGATCGCCGAGAACAAGCGCGCCGACTACGTCCGCACCGCCGTCGCCAAGGGCCTGCCCCGCCGCCGGGTCATCAGCCGGCACCTGCTCCGCAACAGCCTCATCCCCGTGGTGACGTTCATCGGTGCCGACGTCGGCGCCCTCATGGGCGGAGCCATCGTCACCGAACGGATCTTCAACATCCACGGCGTCGGCTACCAGCTCTACCAGGGCATCGTCCGCCAGAACACGCAGACCGTGGTGGGGTTCGTGACCATCCTCGTGCTGGTGTTCCTGCTGGCCAACCTCCTGGTCGACCTCCTGTACGCCGTCCTTGACCCGAGGATTCGCTATGCCTGACCAGCCCGAGCCGCTCGAGTCGTACGAAGAGGGCCAGGCCATCGCCCCCACCGGAGCCGGCGGGGCGTCCGACCTCGCGACGGCCGAAGGCGAGACCCTGGAGAAGACGCCCGGCGGCCCCCTGGGCACCGGCGCCGACAAGAAGCCCCGGTCCCTGTGGTCCGACGCCTGGCGCGACCTGCGCCGGAACCCGATCTTCATCGTCTCCTCGCTGGTGATCCTCTTCCTGGTCGTCATCTCCATCTGGCCCCAGCTGATCGCCTCCGGAGACCCCCTGGACTGCGACCTCTCCAAGGCCCAGGAAGGCTCCCAGCCCGGCCACCCCTTCGGCTTCAACGGCCAGGGCTGCGACGTCTACACCCGCACCGTCTACGGCGCCCGGACGTCCGTGACCGTCGGCGTCCTCGCCACCCTCGGCGTCGCCGTCCTCGGCAGCATCCTCGGCGGACTCGCCGGCTTCTTCGGCGGTGCGTGGGACGGCGTCCTCTCCCGGATCACCGACGTCTTCTTCGCCATCCCCGTCGTCCTCGGCGGCCTGGTGCTCCTCTCCGTGGTGACCAGCTCCACCGTCTGGCCCGTCATCGGCTTCATGGTGCTGCTCGGCTGGCCGCAGCTCTCCCGCATCGCCCGCGGCTCCGTCATCACCGCCAAACAGAACGACTACGTGCAGGCGGCCCGGGCCCTCGGCGCCTCCAACTCCCGGATGATGCTCCGCCACATCACGCCCAACGCCATCGCTCCGGTGATCGTCGTCGCCACCATCGCCCTCGGCACGTACATCGCGCTGGAGGCGACCCTGTCCTACCTCGGTGTCGGCCTGAAGCCGCCCACCGTCTCCTGGGGCATCGACATCTCCTCCGCGTCGCAGTACATCCGCAACGCGCCGCACATGCTGCTCTGGCCGGCCGGCGCGCTCGCCATCACCGTGCTCGCCTTCATCATGCTCGGCGACGCCGTCCGCGACGCCCTCGACCCGAAGCTGAGGTAGGGACCCATGCTGCTCGAAGTGCGCGACCTGCACGTGGAGTTCCACACCCGCGACGGGGTGGCCAAGGCCGTCAACGGCGTCGACTACTCCGTCGACGCGGGGGAGACCCTCGCCGTCCTCGGCGAGTCGGGCTCCGGCAAGTCCGTCACCGCCCAGGCCGTGATGGGCATCCTCGACGTCCCCCCGGGCAAGATCAGCCAGGGCGAGATCCTCTTCCAGGGCCGGGACCTGCTGAAGCTCAAGGAGGACGAGCGGCGCAAGATCCGCGGCGCCAAGATGGCGATGGTCTTCCAGGACGCGCTGTCCTCCCTCAACCCCGTGCTCAGCGTCGGCGACCAGCTCGGCGAGATGTTCCAGGTCCACCAGGGCATGTCACGCAAGGACTCCAAGGCCAAGGCCGTCGAACTGATGGACCGGGTCCGCATCCCCGCCGCCAAGGAACGCGTCGGCCAGTACCCCCACCAGTTCTCCGGCGGCATGCGCCAGCGCATCATGATCGCGATGGCGCTCGCCCTCGAACCCGAACTGATCATCGCCGACGAGCCCACCACCGCCCTCGACGTCACCGTCCAGGCCCAGGTCATGGACCTCCTCGCCGAACTCCAGCGCGAACTCAACATGGGCCTCATCCTCATCACCCACGACCTCGGCGTCGTCGCCGACGTCGCCGACAAGATCGCCGTCATGTACGCCGGCCGGATCGTCGAACAGGCCCCCGTCCACGAGATCTACAAGGCCCCCGCCCACCCCTACACCCGCGGCCTGCTCGACTCCATCCCCCGCCTCGACCAGAAGGGCCAGGAGCTCTACGCGATCAAGGGCCTCCCGCCCAACCTCCTCGCCATCCCGCCCGGCTGCGCCTTCAACCCCCGCTGCCCCATGGCCCAGGACGTCTGCCGCACCGACGTGCCCCCGCTCTACGACGTGACCGAGTCCCCGGTGCCGCGCTCCAGCGCCTGCCACTTCTGGAAGGAGTGCCTCCATGGCTGAGGCGATTCTCGAAGTCCGGGACCTCCACAAGCACTACCCGCTCACCCAGGGCATCGTCTTCAAGAAACAGGTCGGCTCCGTCAAGGCGGTCGACGGCGTCGACTTCGACCTCCACGCCGGCGAGACCCTCGGCATCGTCGGCGAATCCGGCTGCGGCAAGTCGACGGTCGCGAAGATGCTGGTCAACCTCGAACGGCCGACGTCCGGCTCGATCCGCTACAAGGGCGAGGACATCAGCAGGCTCTCCCCCCGCGCACTCAAGGCCGTCCGCCGCAACATCCAGATGGTGTTCCAGGACCCGTACACCTCGCTCAACCCGCGCATGACCGTCGGCGACATCATCGGCGAGCCGTACGAGATCCACCCCGAGGTCGCCCCCAAGGGCGACCGGCGCCGCAAGGTGCAGGACCTGCTCGACGTCGTCGGCCTCAACCCCGAATACATCAACCGGTACCCGCACCAGTTCTCCGGCGGTCAGCGCCAGCGCATCGGCATCGCCCGCGGCCTCGCCCTCCAGCCCGAGATCATCGTCGCCGACGAACCCGTGTCCGCCCTCGACGTCTCCGTCCAGGCGCAGGTCATCAACCTGATGGGGAACCTCCAGTCCGAGTTCTCCCTTTCGTACGTCTTCATCGCCCACGACCTGTCGATCGTGCGGCACATCTCCGACCGGGTCGGCGTCATGTACCTCGGCCGGATCGTCGAGATCGGCAGCGACGCCCAGATCTACGACCACCCCACCCACCCCTACACCCAGGCGCTGCTCTCCGCCGTCCCGGTCCCCGACCCCGAGGCGCGCGCCCACCGCGAGCGCATCATCCTCACCGGCGACGTCCCCTCCCCGGCCAACATCCCCTCCGGCTGCCGCTTCCGCACCCGCTGCTGGAAGGCCCAGGAACGCTGCGCCCTGGAGGTCCCGCTCCTCGCCGTCCCGGCCGTCTTCCGCCTCACGGACAGCCCGGCCAAGCACGACTCGGCCTGCCACTTCGCCGAGGAGAAGCACGTCGTCCCCTCGGAGGACACCGACGAAGGCCCCGGCACACCGCCGGTGACCGGCGACGGCGGATCCGGCACACCCCCGGTGACCGGCGACGAAGGCCCCGGCACACCGCCGGACGACGGAGCCGACCCCTTCAGGAAGCCCGAATCGCCTTAACGCGCAGGCAACTTCACCGAATCGGCTCCGATATACGAACAGGCCAGACTGCACAGCGTACGGCCGTGCGGGTGCCGTGAACCGGGCCGGGGCGCGCCATGTCGCCCCGGCCCGGACCCATGTGTTCCCGGCGCCCCACAGGTTTCGCGGAACCGCTTGTTTCGGTTGGTGGCGACCGTGAGTATCGGGACCGTGACTGTGACACGACCGGCACGTCTCACGGGCGCCGCGCTCTGCGCCGCGCTCGCCCTCACCGCCGCCGTGTGGATCCTCAAGGATCTCGCCGCGCTCGGCTCGCCCGCCGACCTCGCCTGGTACTGGGCCGGGGACCACCACTTCCTCATCCGGGGACGGTCCGCCACCTCCCTGATCGACGCCGTGCTGCTCGTCGTCTCCGCGGCCGCCGCGGCCGCCGCGATCCGCTCCCGGCACGCGGCCTCCGTGCTCGCCGCCACCGGCACCGTCACGCTGGCCCTGCGCCTGCCGGGTCTCTGGGAGCCCGACAGCGGCGCCCTCGTCACCGCCCTCGTCGAGCTCGCCCTCGCCGCCGGTCTGATCGTCACCGCCGCCGTCGGCCGGCGCCCGGCCGCCGCCTCGTACGAGCCGCTCCCCACCCGCCCGCGCACGGGCCCCGCCGTCGCCGCCGGAGTCCTCCTCGCGGCCGGCGCGCTCGTCGTGACCCTGTGGGAGCTGTACTGGGCCACCGAACTGCCCGTGGAGATCACCGTCGACCGCTTCACCGGCGGCCGGTCCATCATGAAGGCGACCCTCGCGCCCCCGCCCGGCTGGCTCTCGCTGATCCTCGTCGCCCTCTACGGGACCGCCGCCGTCTCCGCGTTCTCACGGGCCCGCCACAGCCGGGCCTTCGGACTGCTCGCCGGAGCGTTCCTGGCGGTCGGCGGTCTCGCCGAGGTCGCCAGGACCACCCGCTACGAACTGATCGGCGACTTCGCGGACCTCCCCAGCGCCGCCCGGCTGAGCGTCCTCACCGCCTTCTTCGGGCTGCTCGCCGGCATCGCCGTGCTCGTCCTGCTCGCCGGACGCGGCGCCCCCGCCGGAGCGCCGAGCCCGTACCCGCCGGCCGGGATGCCGCCCCCCGCCCCGCCCTACCCGCCGCCGCCCGGCTGGTGACTCAGTCCCGCGTCCCGCCGAGGGACCGCTCGAGGAAGTCCACCTGGAGCAGCAGCAGGTTCTCCGCGACCTGCTCCTGCGGCGTCATGTGGGTGACCCCCGACAGCGGCAGCACCTCGTGCGGCCGGCCCGCCGCGAGGAGCGCCGAGGAGAGCCGCAGCGCGTGCGCGACGACCACGTTGTCGTCCGCGAGACCGTGGACGATCATCATCGGCCGCGCGGGCACCTCCGGCGCCGAGAGCCCGTCGTCGGTGAGCAGCGACTGCGCCGCGTACACCTCGGGGTCGTCCTGCGGAGTGCCGAGGTACCGCTCGGTGTAGTGGGTGTCGTACAGCCGCCAGTCCGTCACCGGCGCCCCCACCACCGCCGCGTGGAACACGTCGGGGCGCCGCAGCACCGCCCGCGCCGCCAGATAGCCGCCGTACGACCAGCCCCGGATCGCCACCCGCTCCAGATCCAGCGGGAAACGCCCGGCGAGGCCCTGGAGCGCGTCCACCTGGTCGTCGAGGGTCGGCCCGAAGTCCCGTGCGATCGCCTTCTCCCAGGCGGGGGAGCGGCCAGGCGTGCCCCGACCGTCCGCCACGACGACCGCGAAGCCCTGATCGGCGAACCACTGGGACGTCAGATGCGCGTTGTGGGCGGCGAGCACCCGCGGCCCGTGCGGACCGCCGTACGGATCCATCAGGACCGGCAGCGGCCCGTTGCCCTCCGCGTACCCCGACGGCAGCAGCACCGCGCACGGGATCCGCCGCGCGCCGGCCTCCGTGAGCCGCACGCGCGCGCGGAGCACCGGATCCTGGGCGTACGAGGCCACCACCGCGACCTGCTCGCCGTCCCGCAGCACCCGCGCCACGCTCCCCGGCGTCTCCGGCCGCGCCGACACCAGCACGGTCACCGCGCCCGAGCGCACCGCGCCGTGCACCCCTACGCCCTCGGACAGCCGCTCCACGCCCTCACCGGTCACCCGGTACACATGGACCTCGCCGGTCTCCGGGAGAGCCGCCTCCGCGCCCGCGGACGCCGACACGAGGACGTCGTCCTCCCCGACGTCCAGCACCGCCCGGACGTGCAGCGCGGCATCCGTCAGCACCTCGTCGCCCACCGCCAGGGCCCGCGCCCCCGTCTCGTCCGTGAGCCGTACGAGACGCCCGTCGCGGGCGCCATCCGGGCCGAGTCCCGACGGAGCCCACGCCGGCACCCCCGGCAGCACCTCCAGCCACACCGGGTCCCGCTCCGCCCGTACCGTCCGCGTCTCCCCGGACTCCGGATCCACCGCCAGGAACACCTGCTCCCGCTGGTCCCGCGCCTGGACGAGCAGCAGCGGCGCCCCGGCCGCCGACCAGTGCACGCGCGCGAGGTACGGATACCGCTCCCGGTCCCACAGCACCTCCGTGCGGGCCCCGGCGAGGTCCATGACGAACAGCCGCACCTCCGCGTTGGCCGTACCCGCCGCCGGATACGCCACCCGCTGCGGCTCCCGGTCCGGATGCGCGGGGTCGGCGATCCACCAGCGCCGCACCGCCCGGTCGTCGGCGCGCGCCACGAGCAGCCGGTCCGAGGCGGGCGACCACCAGAAACCCCGGTCCCGGGTCATCTCCTCCGATGCGATGAATTCGGCCAATCCGTAGGACACATGCGCCTCCTCCGGAACGGCCAGCTCCCGGTCGCCCGAACCGTCCGCGCCCACCACCCGCAGCGCGCCCTCCGTCACGTACGCGACCAGGCGTCCGTCCGGCGAGGGCCGCGGATCGATCACCGGCCCGGGAACCGTCAGCTCCCGCGCCGTCCCCGCCCGCAGCTCCGCCGCGAACAGCCGCCCCGACAAGGCGAAGGCCGCCAACTCCACGGCGCCGTCCACCGCGTACGCCACCACACCGGCCGAGCCCTCCCGGCTCCGCTCCCGGCGCGCCCGTTCCTGCGGCGACAACTCCTCCGCACCGCCCGCGAGCAGCGCCTCCGGGTCGGCGGCCACCCGCTCCACCGGCGCGCCGCCGTCGCGGGGCAGGTCGAGGACCCACAGCCGGTGCGTCCGGTCCACACCGGACGCGGCCCTGACGAACACGACGCGCTCCCCGTCGGGGGAGACCGAGAAGGCACGCGGAACCCCCAGGGTGAACCGCTGGGTGCGGGCGTGACGGCGGGGGAAGGAGAGACCGGCAGGGGGTGTGGCCGGCTGCTGTCGAGACGAGGTCATGCGGCTGAAACTAGCGCTGTGCGCCCCCCTCGTGCCTCCGTCCGCCGATCGATGCGGCCGCACGGATAGTTATGATCCGTAGCGCTAGGTGGGTATGCATCCGACGGGCCTGCCCCCTGGCACATGCTGATCGACCGAACCAGTCGAATATCCGACCGAAGAAGTGTGGAGGTGAACCGCCGTGGCACTCTCGATCTCCGTGGTGGTGCTGCTGGCGATCGTCGTCTTCCTTCTGATCCGGAAATCCGGGTTGAAGGCTGGTCACGCGGCGATCAGCGCGCTCCTGGGCTTCTACCTGGCGAGCTCGTCCATCGCCCCGTCCATCAGCACCCTCACCACGAACGTGGCGAACATGGTCGGCGGCCTCAAGTTCTGAGCGCGCCCCCGCGCGCCGACCTCGTAGGGTGGGGACATGTCCGATCTCCCCGCCCGCCGTCTGCTGCTCGTGCACGCGCACCCGGACGACGAGTCGATCAACAACGGCGCCACCATGGCCAGGTACGCGGCCGAGGGCGCCCTCGTCACCCTGGTCACGTGCACGCTCGGCGAGGAGGGCGAGGTCATCCCGCCCGAGCTCGCCCATCTGGCCCCCGACCGGGAGGACCGGCTCGGCCCGTACCGGGTCGGCGAACTCGCCGCCGCGATGGCCGAGCTCGGGGTCACCGACCACCGGTTCCTCGGCGGCGCCGGGCGCTTCCGCGACTCCGGAATGATGGGCGTCGAACAGAACAAGCGCGCCAACGCCTTCTGGAACACGGACGTCGACACCGCCGCCCCGTACCTCGTCGAGGTGATCAGGGAGACCCGCCCGCAGGTCCTCGTCACCTACGACCCCGACGGCGGCTACGGACACCCGGACCACATCCAGGCCCACCGGGTCGCCATGCGCGCCGCGGAACTGGCCGAAGACCCGGCCTACCGCCCCGACCTGGGACCGGCCCACACGATCGCCAAGATCTACTGGAACCGGGTCCCGCGCCCGGTCGCCGAGGCCGGCTTCGCCCGGCTGCACGCCGAGGGCTCCGCCTTCCCGGCCGTCGCCGTCATCGACGACGTCCCCGGCGTCGTCGACGAGGACCGGATCACCGCCGAGATCGACGCGGGACCGGTGCACACGGCCCGCAAGAGCGCGGCGATGGCCGCGCACGCCACCCAAGTCGCGGTCGACGGCCCGTTCTTCGCCCTCTCGAACGACCTCGGCCAGCCGATCTTCACCACCGAGTACTACGAGTTGGTACGAGGTGTCCCGGGCGCCCCCGCCGGCACCCGCGAGACGGACCTCTTCGCCGGAGTGAGCGCATGAGCCCCAAGCCGCCCGCGACGCCCGCGAAGCCCACCCCGTCCAACGCCCCGACCGCACGCACCGCGTCCACCGTCTCCCGTAACGCCCGATTCGCCTGGTACGCGGGCCTGGTCGTCCTCGGCCTCCTCGTCGGAACCGCCGGCGCCCTCGTCCAAGCCGCCTGGCTCCCGCTCGGCTTGATCCTCGCCCTCCTCGCCACCGCCGCCCTCTTCTACGGCGGACTGCGGGCCACCGAGACCCAGGTCGGCGTCGTCGCGGGCGGCGTCGGCTGGCTCCTCGCCGTCATCCTGCTCAGCTTCGGACGCCCGGAGGGTGACGGAGTGTTCGGCGGAGGCGTCGGCGAGCTGCTCTTCCTCTTCGGCGGCATGGCGATCGCTGTGATGTGCACCACGCTGGCCCGGCTGCCCCGACCGATCCCGTGAACAGGACGACTTGAGTCCGTGGACGCCCTGACTTCGGCCGGATTGACCGTCGTCAGTCACCCAGGGGTCAGCTATGTGACGGCGGCGCCCAGTATGGTGGTGCGCGCCGCCGAACCGCCCGGGTTATACGAGCATCAGCAAGAGCGGGCGGTGGAGCCAACCGGGAGATCCTGCTTTGAGTCGTGAAACTGGTCGAGAGACTGACAGTTCGTCCTCCGGCGCCCAGGGGCGCGGTGGAGCCGCGTACCCCTCGGGTACACCGCCGTACGGATCCCGCCAGTATCCGTCGCTCCACCCCTCGCAGGACGCGCCGGCGGAGACCGCCGCCGCGCCCGCACCGCCGGAGGAGCCCAAGACCGAGACGACGCTGACGACCCGGATCCGGATCAACATCCCGGGTTCGCGTCCGATCCCGCCGGTCGTGGTCCGCACCACGGTCAACGAGTCGCCCACCGCGTCGCCGGCCACCGTGCCGGAGCCCGCTCCCGCCCCGGAGCCGGAACCGGAGCAGCCGGCGGCCCCCGAGCCTCCGCAGGCCGAGGAGGCGCCGAAGGCGAAGGAGACGAGCGACTGGTTCGCGCCCCGCAAGGCGGCGCCCCCGAGCCCGGCCTCCGAGCCCGCGCTGCCCCCGGCACCCGCCCCGGCCCCGAAGCCCGCTCCGGCCGGCACCGGACCGGACGACCGGGGCACCGGCTTCGCCGGCTCCGCGACCTCCGGCGTCCCGACGGTCGGCAACGCCCCGTCGAGCCGCCCGGTCACCCAGGGCAGGCCCGCGGGCAACCCGCTGTACGACGGCGGCACGCCGGCCGGCGGAACGCCGATGTACACGGGCACGCCGGCCGGCGGAACGCCGATGTACACGGGCACGCCGGCCGGCGGAACCCCGATGTACGACGGGACCCCCGCCGCCGGCTCGCCGAGGTGCGACGGCAACCCCGGCGCCGCACACCCCGGCGCCGGAAACCCGCTCTACGACGGCACCCCCGCCGCCGGCACCCCGATGTACACGGGCACGCCGGCCGGCGGCACGCCCGCGTACCGCGGCCCCGCCGCGCCGACCGGCCCCACGACGGGCCCGGTCACGGGCACGGCGGCGCTGGGCGGCCCGGGCGGCCAAGGCGGTCTGGCCGGCCTCGCCGGACCCTCCGGGCCGGGCCAGGGCGCGGGCTCCCCGTTCCCCGGCGGAGCACCCGGCGGCGCTCCCCGCATGTCCGACGACACCGCGATCCTCACCCCGCAGGCCCCCGCGCCGACCGCCCCAGGCCGAGGCGGGCCGGGTGGTCCCGGCGGACCGGGACGACCGGCCGACGGCGGTGGCAACGGCCACGTCTCCGGCGACACCCTCACCAGCGGCATCCCGGTCGTCCCGCCGAAGGCGGCCCGCCCGAACCTCACCCCCCGCATCGAGGAGCAGGCGAACCCGGCCCCCGCGCCGCGCCCCGCACCCGCCCCCAACCGCTCCGCCCCGGCGAAGAAGGGCCGCTCCAAGCTGGTCCTCGTCGCCGCCGGAGTCTTCGGCCTCGCCGGCGTCGCCTACGGAGCCGGGCTGCTCCTCAACCACTCCGACGTCCCGAAGGGGACCACGGTCCTCGGCGTGGACATCGGCGGCGGTACGAAGGAGGAGGCCGTCAACAAGCTGGACGCGGCCCTCGGCAAGCGCGCCGGGACTCCGCTCCAGCTCGGCATCGGCGGCAAGAAGGTCCAGCTCGCCCCGGACAAGGCGGGCCTGGCGCTCGACAGCGTGGAGACCGTCCGCGCCGCCGCGGGCAGCGACTACAACCCCGTCTCGGTCATCGGCTCCCTCTTCGGCGGCGAGCGGGTCGCCAAGCCGGTCTTCCCGGTCGACGAGGAGAAGCTCGCCGTCACCCTCGCCGACCTGGCCGGCACGTCCGCGTCGGCGACCGAGGGCACGATCCTGTTCGCCCCGAACAAGGTGACGCCCGTCGAGGGCAGGTCCGGCAAGGGCCTCGACGTCCAGCGCTCGATGATCTCCGTCCGGGACGCCTTCCGCGCCCAGGTCGAGACGGGTCAGACCAGGCTGGTCGAGCTGCCGGTCACCAACCGCCAGCCGAGCATCAGCAAGGCCGAGGTGGACCGGGCGATGAAGGAGTTCGCGACGCCCGCGATGTCCGACCGCATCACCATCCGGGCGGGCGGCAGGGAGATCCAGTTCGGCCCGGCGCGCTCGCTGCCGCAGATCCTCTCCATGAAGGCCGCCGGCGGCCGCCTGGAAGCGGTCTACGACACGAAGGCCATCGAGCGGCTCCTCGACGGCGCCTTCAAGGGCATCATGATCACGAAGGCCGACGGCACCAAGCAGGAGGTCTCGCCGGAGGACGTGGCCTCCGTGATGCGCGAGGCGCTGCTGGGCAAGACCAAGGCCGAACGCACCAAGACGATCGACCTGAACCCGAAGGGCTGACAGCCCGAGCGACGCGTTCCGAGCCCCCGCCCGAAGACCTCGGCCGGGGGCTCGGCGCGTGGCGGGGGCGGCGGCCCGAAGGTCGGAGGAGCGGATCGTCGCCACGCAGTGCGTGAACCGCACGCGTCGATGGGCGCCGTCCACGGCGATGACCTTGCCCCGGCCGGGGTGTACGCGTGACGACGCGACCGGCGTTCCTCCCCCGGCGGCTCAGTAGTGGGCGACGAGGACGGCGGAGAGGGCGAGTGCGCCGGGGAGGGCCTGGGCGAAGAGGATGCGGCGGTTGGCCGTGGCGGCGCCGTAGAGGCCGGCGATGATGACGCAAGACAGGAAGAAGACCCGGACGCGGAAGGCGATCGGGTCGTCGGCGATGAGGCCCCAGACGAGGCCGGCGGCGAGGAAGCCGTTGTAGAGCCCTTGGTTGGCCGCCATGGCAGCGGTGGCGCGCGCCGTCTTCGCGTCGAACCCGGAGAAGCGGCGGCCGATGTCCTTCTCCCACAGGAACATCTCCATCACCAGGATGTAGGCGTGCAGCAGGGCGACGAGGGCGACGAGGATGTCTGCGGTCAGCGGCATGGCCGCATTGTGCCGCCGGGTGGCCGGGGTCGGGGGAAGGCGCGCACCGACGCGACTCGCGGAGGGCGGTTCGCGAGAACGAACGGTTAATTCCGGATCCCAAACGAAAAAGCAGAGAATAGTCT
Organism: Streptomyces sp. NPDC056480; assembly: GCF_042795405.1. NCBI lineage: Bacteria > Bacillati > Actinomycetota > Actinomycetes > Kitasatosporales > Streptomycetaceae > Streptomyces > Streptomyces sp. NPDC056480. Next base: position 14,110 of record NZ_JBHTSA010000163.1, read on the forward strand.
TAAAAGCTCGGCGGAGGAGCCCCCGGACCGGGAGACTGTCTGTAACAGGCCTGCACACAGGCCTCGTTGGACAAAGTTCGCATCACATCCGGGGGATGACATGGCAGGAACTGCTCGTCGTTGGGCTGCGCGCATATCGGGCGTGGGAGCGGCATCGGCAATGATGTGCGGCGGGATGGCGGGCACGTCGTTCGCGATCGAGAACCCGCCGACGGTCACGATCAGCGTGAACTTCGGCGTGGTGGCGACCACGCATCCGGACACGGTGGGCTGCAACGGCTACAAGGTGATCGGGACGGGGACGGCCGGCGGGGCGCCGGTCAACGGAGCCGCGTGGGCGCAGGACGAGGTGGCGTGTACCGCGACGGTCCCCGGCAAGTACGACATCAAGGGGACGGCGACGCTGACGGAGAGCGACGGGGACAAGCTCTTCATCAGCTACGAGCTCTCGGCGCCGCTGACGTCGGACACGATGGTGTACCCCTCCGGCACGTTCAAGATCCTGCGGGGTGAGGGCAACTTCGAGGACTCGACCGGCGGTGGTCAGATGAACGCCAAGGTCAACCTGTTGGACCACGCGCACGCGAGCGCGACGCTGACGGGGTACATCCGGAAGTACTGGCAGATCTGATTCACGGCCACCCGCGGGGGGTGCTCGGCGGGTGGTGCGGGTGGGGGTGGTGGGGTTCCTTGGGGTGGGCCGGGTGTGTGGGCTTCTGGTGGGACCGCCCTCTTTCCGAGAGTCGCTCCTTCCGGTGGTGCGTCAAGGGCGCTCC
>NZ_JBHTSA010000164.1:0-14660 GCF_042795405.1 Streptomyces sp. NPDC056480
GGCCCGCCGGGCTTCCCGGCGGGCCCGACCACGCGATTCCCCGACGGGCCTCCCGCGTGCGATTCCTGCCGGGCTTTCCCTTCGCACTTCTCTCCCGAGCACCCGCTGCATATCCTTATGCAGAGCCCTTCGCGGGTGAATAGGTGAGAGAGAGGGGCGGCGGCATGAGCGACAGCCCGGCCGGTCGGCTGCAGGCGCTCTTCGAGGGGCACCGGCTGACGCCGACACAGCGGCGGATCGCGCACTGCATGGTGCGGCGCGCCGGTGACGTGCCCTTCCTGTCCAGCGTCGAGCTCGCCGAGCTCGCCGGGGTCAGTCAGCCCTCCGTCACCCGCTTCGCCGTCGCCCTCGGATTCGACGGCTACCCGGCGCTCCGCCGCCATCTGCGCGAGGTCGCGCCCCCCGAGCCCGATGCGGCCGGGGGCGAGGGGGATGCGCTCAACGAGTACCAGCAGGCCGTCCTCGCCGAGATCGAGAACCTCAGGCACCTCGCCGGACTCCTCGCCGACCCCGCGCCCGTCGAGCGGGCGGGCCGGCTGCTCGCCGGCTCCCGTCCCCTGCCCGTGCTCGGTCTGCGGGCCGCCTCCTCGCAGGCGCGTGGCTTCGCCTACTTCGCCGCCAAGGTGCACCCGGACGTCCGGCTCCTCGACGAGGCCGGCTCCATGCTCACGGACCGCGTCGACGCCGCCGTACGCGCCGGGGCCACGGCCCTGCTGTGCTTCGCGCTGCCCCGGCACCCTCGGGAGGTCGTCGAGGCCCTGGAGTACGCGCGTGCGGCCGGGCTCACGGTCGTGACCGTCGCCGAGTCGGCGTTCGCGCCCGTCGCCGCCCACAGCGACCTGCTCATCCCGGCCGCCGTCGGCACCGGGCTCGCCTTCGACACGGCCTGTGCGCCGATGATGCTCGGCCGGGTCCTCCTGGAGGCCATGGCCGACGAGCTCCCCGACGCGCAGGCGCGCCTGGAGGAGTTCGACACGAAGGCGGCGGCGCGGGGCCTGTTCGTCGAATAGGCCCCGCGCCCGCGCAGCCGGGTCAGACGTCCAGCTCGGCCTCGATCTTCTTCAGCTGGTGGCGGGCCATCGCCAGGTTGGCGCGGTCCTTGTCCAGGGCGAGGTACAGGAACAGGCCGGTCTTCCCCTGCCCCTTGAGCAGCCGGATCATGTGGTACTGCCGGCCGAGGGTGATCAGGATGTCCTCGATCTCTTCGCCGAGGCCCAGCATCTCCATCGTCCGGACCTTGGCCCGGACGACGTCGGTGTTGCCGGCCGCCGCCATGTTGAGGTCGAGCTCCTTGCCGCCGCCGATCGTGCCGAGCGCCATGCCGCTGGTGTAGTCGACGAGGGCCGCGCCGATGGCGCCTTCGATGGAGGCCGCTTCCTTGAGGGAGGTCTCGGTGTTCGCCATGGGTGTCGCACTTCCTTTTCGTGTACGGGTCTTCTCAGCGGTGTTCGTGGTGCGTGGTGCTCGTTCCGCGGTGCCTGTCGTGCGTGGTGCGGTGGGTGTCAGTTCAGGTCTCTGCGCTCCAGCGCGCCGTCGACGAGTTCGCCTATCCGGACGCTGGACCTGCGGGCCTCCAGGTGGAGCCGCCCGACGTTGATGCGGGGCTCGGCGAGCAGCGTCAGGACGGCCGAGCCGCCCGCCGCGTACGTCGCCACGTAGCCGTTCTCGCCGCGTACCAGCAGCTCCCGGAACCGGCCCTGGCCGGTGCTGTCGGTCAGCCGCTGGCCGACGCCGAGCGCCGCCGCGGTCAGCGCGGCCACGCTCTCCGCCTCGCCGTCGACGGTGTCGTGGGCCAGGACGAGCCCGTCGGCACTGGCCGCGAGCGCTCCGGTCAGCTGGGGCAGCCGGGCCCGGAGCCTTCTGAGCTCGCCGAGTACCTCGGCTTCTGCCGTCATGAGCTGTTTCCTTTCGGCGCGCAGGCGCAGGGCACGCCTCATCACAGGTGTGCCTCCAGGGCGTCACGGAGCCGGCGCAGCAGGGCGATGTCGGGATCGGCCACCGGCAGGGCCGGTAACAGGGCAGGCAGGGGTGGTGGCAGCGGTAGCGGGGCGGGGTCGAGCGGCGTCTCGACGAGCCCGGCGGCCGCGAGCCGCCGGACGTCGAGGAGGGTGTGGAAGGCGGGGCGGCCGAGCGCCAGGGCGAGCTCCGCCGGGGTCCGCCGCCCGTCCGCGGCGGCGAGCAGGGCCCGCTGGCGCGCCCCGACGGTCTGGCCGGGGGCGGCGCGGCGCGGTACGACGGGGGAGGTGTCCACGGCGGCGTACGGCCAGACGGCGTCGAGGAGTTCGCGGCGGCGTACCGTCTCGCGCTCGACCGCCTCGGCCGACACGGGCCGCACCGCCCCGAACCAGTGCCCGACCCCGTACCGGAAGCGGGTCGGTCCGCTGGTGGGGGAGAGGGCGAAGAAGGCCGCGTCGAAGACGGCTCCGAGGTGGCAGATCTCCAGCTCGCCGTCGTGGATCCGGCCGCTGTCGACGAGGAAGCGGCCGACGGCGCGGTGGGCGCCGGCCCGGTCGACGGCCTCGTCCCAGCCCTCGCGGGGCAGCCGGCCGCCGGTGGTGAGGAGCACGTCGACGCCGGGGGCGGCGGGGCTCTCGGCGTGGACGACGCGGCCGTCGACGAGGTAGAGCGTGCCGTGGTCGCGGAGCAGGGCGCCGGTGGCCTTCTCGGCGGCGAGCCGGACCAGCATCGGGGAGACGGGGGTGGCGACGACGGTCGCTCCGGGCGCGCTCATCCCAGGACCAGCCGTTCGGCGAGGTCGCGGAGGCGCATGCGGGCCAGGGCGAGGTTGCCGGTGTCGCGGTCGAGCCAGAGGTGGAGGAAGACGCTGCTGTCGAAGGTCGTCTCGACGAAGCGCAGGACGTGGTAGCCGGCGCGGGTGGTGACGATCAGGTCCTCGACGGGCGGTTCGTCGCCGGGGTCCTCCCCTGCGGCGGCGAATGAGTCGAACTCGGCGGCGGCTCGGGCGAGTTCGGCGGTTTCGGCGGCGGTCGTCTCATGGTCGCCGACCGGTGAGTCGCCCGCCGTCCCGAGGGCGAGCCCGCTGGTCCAGTCGACCAGGGAGGCTCCGCGAGCGCCCGGCAGGGCCATGGCCTCCAAAAGGCACTCGTCGATTCCGGGCACGCGGATTCCCCTCCCGATGCGGCGTGCGAACGTGCGGCAGTGACGGTGACGTTACTGAACGCAGCGGCCTCAGGGGGGTGTTCTGGCATTTTCCATCGGAACATGCCAGCACTCGACGGCAATCGGGCCCGGATGTGTGTCAGGTCGACCGTCAGGTCTTCGATTCGACCGCGTTCGCGATCTCGGACAGGTCCTTCGTGAGCGCCTTGGCGACCGCCTTGGCGCCGAAGCGGGCGATCAGCCGTCCCAGGAAGCCCTGCCTTCGGCCGCGGGAGGGCCGGGCGGAGAACGCCATCCGCAGGGTGGTCGCCCCGGTCCCGTCGGGCGTGAGGGTGATCTCGGAGACGTAGTGCATGCCGTGCGAGTCGGCGACCGTGACGTACCGGTCGGGCGGCTCGCACTCCGTCACCAGCATCTCCTCGGTTGCCTCCTTGCCGAGCATCCGCCGGGTCTCGCGCCAGCGGGTGCCCACGGCGAAGCCGCCCTCGGTGAGCACCTCGACCCGCTCGACGCCCGAGAGGACGCGGGGCATGTCCGGCAGGTCGGTGATCGACTCCCAGACCCGCCCGGGGGAGGCGTCGACCCGCCGCTCGACGACGACGGTCGTGGTGTTCGAGCCGGTTCCCGTTCCAGTCATGGCTTCATCGAAACCGCGACGCACGGCCCGCGCTACCCGACGAGGGCGTCCGCGTGCGCCCCGCCCGACTCGGCGACGATCTCCGCGAGCGTCTGCGGCTTCCGTACGGTCGTGAAGGCGACCACCCCTTCGCCGCCCCCGCCCCCGCCTCCGCCCCCTCCCCCGTCGCCGTCGCCGTCGCCGTTCTCCGTCACCGTGAAGCCGTGGATGCCCGGCCGGGGCAGGCTGTTGTACGCGTAGTGGTGGGCGAAGTAGTACGCGCCGGTGTCCGGCACGGCGACCACGTCGCCCTGGTGCAGCAGCGGCAGCGCCCGGCCGGTGGCGAGCAGGTCCCCGGCGAAGCAGGCGGGGCCCGCCACGTCCTGGACGGTGACCTCCCCGGTGCGGGGGCGGCCCTCGGCGTCGTAGGCGAGGACGCGCAGGGGCCAGGCGTCGGGGGCGTAGACCGTCCGGGTGGCCAGCTGTACGCCCGCGTGGGTGACGGCGATGGGGCGGCCGCCCGAGGTCTTGGTGTACTCCACCCGGGCGAGGACCGTGCCGTGCTTGGCGAGCAGCGAGCGGCCGAACTCGGTCACCAGCCGGTAGCGGCCGTCGAAGAGCCCGGGGACGGTGTCGGCGAGCAGCCGGGCGTACTCCGCGTACGTCGGCGTCTCCTCGTCGGAGTGGAAGTTGACCGGCAGGCCGCCGCCGATGTCGAGGGTGTCGATCTGCTGCCGTCCGGCCGCGTGGTTGATCTCCTCGGCGAGCGCGTACGCCTCCCCGACGCCTTCGGCCATCAGGGCGAGCGGGACGCCCTGGGAGCCGGTGTGGGTGTGCAGCCGGGTCAGCCAGGGCCGCTCCAGGTAGGCCTGGACGAGGGCCTTGCGGGCGCCCTCGTCGCGGAGTGCCACGCCGAACTTGGAGGTGGCGGTCGCGGTCGAGAGGGCGCCGATGGAACCGGCTCCGACCTGCGGGTTCACCCGGATCCCGAGCGGTGAGGCGGTGGGCGCCGAGGCGACGAGCGCGTCGAGCCTGGCCAGTTCCTGGAGGTTGTCGGCGTTGACGGCGATGCCGAGCGCGAGGGCCTGGCGCAGCTCGGCGGGGGTCTTGGCGGGGGAGTCGAGCACCGTTTCGGCGGGCGGGACTCCGGCGGCGCGCGCGAGGGCCAGCTCGCCGGGGCTCGCGACCTCGACGCCGAGCCCGGCCTGGTGCAGGAGGCGGAGCACGGGGACGAGCGGGGCGGCCTTGACGGCGAAGGCGTGCAGCACGTGAGCGTCGGTGACGGCGGCGAACGCGCTGGTCAGGGCGGCGGCGGAGGCGCGGATGCCGGTGGTGTCGAGGAGGGCGACGACCGGTTCGGCGGAGGAGAGGAGTCCTTGGTCGACGGCGGCGCGGACGGCGAGATCGCGGCGGGAGGAGGCCATGTGTCCATCCCATCACCGGGACGTGCGGCCCCGCAGCTGTTGACTACAACTATTCAAGACGCCAGGATGTGAATATCTGAACGACATTCGAGGAGGCACCGCCATGTCAGGACCCCGCCCCGTACGGGCCCCGCGCGGTACGGAACTGAGCGCCCTGGGATGGCAGCAGGAGGCCGCCCTCCGGATGCTCCAGAACAACCTCGACCCCGAGGTCGCCGAGCACCCCGACAAGCTCGTCGTCTACGGCGGCACCGGCAAGGCCGCCCGCGACTGGCGCTCCTTCGACGCCATGGTCCGCACGCTCCGGACGCTGAAGCAGGACGAGACGATGCTCGTCCAGTCCGGCCGCCCCGTCGGCGTCATGCAGACCCACGAGTGGGCCCCGCGCGTCCTCATCGCCAACTCCAACCTGGTCGGCGACTGGGCCAACTGGGAGGAGTTCCGGCGCCTGGAGCAGCTCGGCCTCACCATGTACGGCCAGATGACCGCCGGGTCCTGGATCTACATCGGCACCCAGGGCATCCTGCAGGGCACGTACGAGACCTTCGCCGCCGTCGCCGCGAAGAAGTTCGGCGGCACCCTGGCCGGCACGATCACCCTCACCGCCGGCCTCGGCGGCATGGGCGGCGCCCAGCCGCTCGCCGTGACGATGAACGACGGCGTCGCGATCTGCGTCGACGTCGACCCGCGCGCCATCGAGCGCCGCATCGAGCACCGCTACCTGGACGTGAAGGCCGACAACCTCGCCCACGCGCTCCAGCTGGCCGTCGAGGCCCGCGACGCCCGCCGTCCGCTCTCCATCGGCCTGCTCGGCAACGCGGCGGAGCTCCTGCCGCAGATGCTCGCCGAGGGCGCCCCGATCGACATCGTCACCGACCAGACCTCGGCGCACGACCCGCTCGCGTACCTGCCGATCGGCGTCGCCTTCGACGACATGGCGGACGCGGCGGCCAAGGACCCGGCGGGCTTCACCACCCGCGCGCGCGAGTCCATGGCGAAGCACGTCGAGGCCATGGTCGGCTTCATGGACGCCGGCGCCGAGGTCTTCGACTACGGCAACTCGATCCGCGGCGAGGCCCAGCTGGCCGGCTACGACCGTGCGTTCGCCTTCCCCGGCTTCGTCCCCGCGTACATCCGCCCGCTGTTCTGCGAGGGCAAGGGCCCGTTCCGCTGGGCGGCCCTGTCCGGCGAGGCCTCGGACATCCACAAGACGGACAAGGCGATCCTCGACCTCTTCCCGGAGAACGAGTCCCTGCACCGCTGGATCAAGATGGCCGGCGAGCGCGTCCACTTCCAGGGCCTGCCCGCCCGCATCTGCTGGCTCGGCCAGGGCGAGCGCGACAAGGCCGGCGACATGTTCAACGACATGGTCGGCAACGGCACCCTCGCCGCCCCCCTCGCGATCGGCCGCGACCACCTCGACTGCGGCTCGGTGGCCTCCCCGTACCGCGAGACCGAGGCCATGCTCGACGGCTCCGACGCCATCGCCGACTGGCCGCTCCTCAACGCCATGGTGAACGTCGCCTCCGGCGCCTCCTGGGTCTCCATCCACCACGGCGGCGGCGTCGGCATGGGCCGCTCCATCCACGCCGGCCAGGTCTCGGTGGCCGACGGCACGAAGCTCGCGGGCGAGAAGATCCGCCGCGTCCTGACCAACGACCCCGGCATGGGTGTCATCCGGCACGTCGACGCGGGCTACGACATCGCGGAGCGGGTCGCCGACGAGAAGGGCGTACGGGTCCCGATGCGCGAGGGCTCCGAGGACGAGGCCTCCGCGTGAGCGCGAGCTTCGACGCCATGTGGCGGTCGCTGCGGCCCATCGGCCGCAGCGCCGCCTCCGGTGGCTACCGGCGCTACGCCTGGACCGAGGCAGACGCCGACTGCCGGCTCTGGTTCCGCATGCAGGCCGAGGCCCGCCGCATGGACGTCGAGACCGACCGCAACGGCAACCAGTGGGCCTGGCTCGGCGACCCCACGGCCGGAGACGCCGTCGTCACCGGCTCCCACCTGGACTCCGTCCCGGACGGCGGCGCGTTCGACGGCCCCCTCGGGGTCGTCTCCGCCTTCGCCGCCCTCGACGAACTCCGCTCGCGCGGCGTCTCGTTCAAGCGCCCGCTCGCCATCACCAACTTCGGCGACGAGGAGGGCGCCCGCTTCGGCCTCGCCTGCGTCGGCTCCCGCCTCACCGCCGGCCGGCTGACGAAGGAGCAGGCGTACGAGCTCCGCGACGCCTCCGGCATCAGCCTCCCGCAGGCCATGGAGGCCGCCGGCCACGACCCCTCGACCATCGGCCCCGACCCCGAACGGCTCGCCCGCATCGGTGCGTTCGTCGAACTCCACGTCGAGCAGGGCCGCGCCCTCGACCTGTCCGGGGACTCCGTCGGCATCGCCTCCTCCATCTGGCCGCACGGCCGCTGGCGGTACGACTTCGCGGGCGAGGCCAACCACGCGGGCACCACCCGCCTGGTCGACCGGCGCGACCCGATGCTCACCTACGCGGAGACGGTCCTCGCCGCCCGCCGCGAGGCGGAGCTGGCGGGCGCCGTCGCCACCTTCGGCAAGATCGCGGTCGAGCCCAACGGCGTCAACGCCATCCCGTCCCTGGTCCGCGGCTGGCTCGACGCCCGCGCCGCCGACCAGGACGCGCTCGACACGGTCGTGGCGGGCGTCGAGACGGCGGCCCGCGACTACGCCCGGCGGCACGGCATCGACCTCACGGTCGTCCGGGAGTCCTTCACCCCGGTCGTGGACTTCTCGCACGCCCTGCGCGACGAGCTGTCCCGGATCCTCGGTGAGTCCGGAAAGGTCCCGGTCCTCGGCACCGGCGCCGGACACGACGCGGGAATCCTCTCCGAATCGATTCCGACCGCCATGCTGTTCGTACGGAACCCCACCGGCGTCTCGCACTCCCCGGCCGAGTTCGCGGCCGAGGACGACTGCGTGGCCGGGGTCCTCGCACTCGCCGACGTACTGGAGGAGCTGGCGTGCCGCTGACGACGTACTGGCTGGAACACGCCTGGCTCGACACGAACGTCGAGCCGGGCGTGGCCCTGGACGTGGACTCCGACGGCCGGATCACGGCCGTCCGCACGGGGGTGGACGCCCCGCCCCCGGGTGCCGTCGCCCTCCGCGGCCTCACGCTCCCCGGCCTCGCCAACGCCCACTCGCACGCCTTCCACCGCGCCCTGCGCGGTACGGTCCAGGTCGGCTCCGGCACGTTCTGGACCTGGCGCGAGGTCATGTACAACGTCGCCCAGCGCCTCACCCCCGACAGCTACTTCGCCCTCGCCCGCGCCGTGTACGCGGAGATGGCGCTGGCGGGCATCACGGCCGTCGGCGAGTTCCACTACCTCCACCACGCGCCGGGCGGCACCCCGTACGCCGAGCCCAACGCCATGGGCGAGGCGCTGATCGCCGCCGCCGGCGAGGCGGGCATCCGCATCACCCTCCTCGACACGGCGTACCTCTCGGCCGGCTTCGGCGCCGCACCCGACCGGCACCAGCTCCGCTTCTCCGACGGCACGGCCGAGGCCTGGGCCGAGCGGGCGAGCGGTCTGAAGGAACGGGACGGCGTACGGATCGGGGCGGCGATCCACTCGGTCCGCGCGGTCCCGGCGGACCAGCTGTCCACGGTGGCCCGCTGGGCGCAGGACCGGGAGGCCCCGCTCCACGTCCACCTCTCGGAGCAGACCGCCGAGAACGACGCCTGCCTCGCGGCCCACGGCCGCACGCCCACCCGGCTCCTGGCCGACCACGGGGTGCTCGGCGCCCGGACCACGGGCGTCCACAACACCCACATGACCGACGCCGACATCGCCCTGATCGGCTCGACGTCCACCGGCACCTGCATGTGCCCCACGACGGAACGGGACCTGGCCGACGGCATCGGCCCGGCCGTCGCCCTCCAGCGGGCCGGCTCCCCGCTGTCCCTGGGCAGCGACAGCCACGCGGTGATCGACCTCCTGGAGGAGGCGCGCGCGATGGAGCTGAACGAACGCCTCCGCACCCGCACCCGCGGGCACTGGACGGCGGCCGCCCTCCTGCGCGCGGCCACGGCGGACGGCCACGCGGCCCTCGGCTGGACGGACGCCGGCACCCTGGAGGCCGGCGCGCTCGCCGACTTCACGACGATCGCGCTCGACTCGGTCAGGACAGCGGGACCGGTACCGCGTCTGGCAGCCGAGACGGCGGTATTCGCAGCGTCGGCAGCGGACGTCCGGCACACGGTCGTGGGCGGTCGTCACGTCGTACGCGACGGGGTCCACCAGACCGTGCAGGACGTGCCCCGTGCCCTCGCGGACTCGATCGCCGCACTGCGCGGCTGAAGCGCCTGAAGGAGACACCTCTCACCATGAACACGGGCCCCGAGGCGACGAACAACCCGATGGCGAGCTCCGCCCCCACGAGCGCGAACAGCGCCGTGGCGACGACCGCCACCGCCATCGTCAACATCGCCAGCCTCGTCACGAACGATCCCTCCCTCGGTGATGGCAGTGCCCTGGGTCTGATCCGGGACGCGGCCGTCGTCATCGACGGCGACCGCGTCGTCTGGGTCGGTGAATCCAGCAAAGCACCGGCCACTGACAACCGGGTCGACGCCGGCGGACGGGCGGTGGTCCCCGGCTTCGTGGACTCCCACTCGCACCTCGTCTTCGCGGGCGACCGCACCGCCGAGTTCAACGCCCGCATGTCCGGCCAGCCCTACAAGGCCGGCGGCATCCGCACCACCGTCGCGGCGACCCGCGCGGCCACCGACGCCGAGCTCTCGGCCAACGTCGCCCGCTACCTCCGCGAAGCCCTCCGCCAGGGCACGACGACCTTCGAGACCAAGTCGGGCTACGGCCTCACGGTCGAGGACGAGGCCCGTGCGCTGCGCATCGCGGCCGAGCACACCGACGAGGTCACGTACCTCGGCGCGCACATCGTCTCCCCGGACTACGCCGACGACCCGGCCGCGTACGTGGACCTCGTGACGGGCGAGATGCTGGACGCGTGCGCCCCGTACGCCCGTTGGGTGGACGTCTTCTGCGAGAAGGGCGCCTTCGACGGCGACCAGGCACGCGCGATCCTGACCGCGGGCAAGGCCAGGGGCCTGCACCCCCGGGTGCACGCGAACCAGCTCACGTACGGCCCCGGCGTCCAGCTCGCGGTGGAGCTGGACGCGGCGAGCGCGGACCACTGCACGCACCTGACGGACGCCGACGTGGACGCGCTGGCGAACGGATCGACGGTCGCGACCCTCCTCCCGGGCGCGGAGTTCTCCACCCGCGCGCAGTGGCCGAACGCCCGCCGCCTCCTGGACGCGGGCGCGACGGTCGCCCTGTCCACGGACTGCAACCCCGGTTCGTCCTTCACGTCCTCGGTCCCCTTCTGCATCGCTCTCGCGGTACGGGACATGGGCATGACCCCGGACGAGGCGGTCTGGTCGGCCACGGCGGGCGGCGCGGCGGCCCTGCGCCGCACGGACGTCGGCCGGCTGGCGCCGGGCACGCGCGCGGACCTCGCGTTCCTCGACGCCCCGTCCCACGTGCACCTGGCGTACCGCCCGGGCGTCCCGCTGGTGACGGAGGTCTGGCGGGCGGGCGTGCGCGTGGTCTGAGCACGTGGGCGCGGAGGTTGAGTAACCGTACTCAGGTGCGGCCCGGCCCGCCGCGCACAGACTGCGGTCATGACTACGAAGCACTCGACCACCATGCGGAACAAGCGAGTCGGCGGCGCGCTCGCGGCGGCGCTGTGCGCCCTCGCGCTCACGGCCTGCGGTACGGAGGGGAGGGGCGAGGTGACGGCGGGAGCGGCCATGGCCGCGAAGCCGACCGCCACGCCCACGCCCACGGAGGCGAGACCCGACCCCATGGACGACCCCGGCCTCACCTTCGAGGAGCAGAGGGCCGCGGTCGCCTTCATGGAACTCGTGACCCAGGTCGCCGCGCCGTGCGAGGAGGTCGCCGAGGACCTCCCCACCGTGCCCTCGAGCCTCCCGCCGCAGCGGCCGGTGCCGGTCCCGGCCGAACCCGAGGGCCCGCGGCCCCGGCCCGGCGCCTCGGAAGTCCCCGTTCCCGTCGAGGACCTGCCCCCGCCCGCCGACACCGCCTGGAACTTCGACCGCGTGCGCCAGGAGGTCGAGTTGGGCGAGGTCGAGAAGTGCGCGGCCCTCCGCCACGGCAGCCGTATCGCGAAGGCCCTGGACGGGACGGGTGACCCGACCGCGGCCCATGTCGAGAAGGCCCTCGGCGAGATCGGCTACAACCTCCCCTACCGCCTCCACGGCCCCGTGGAAGCCGGCGGAAAGGTCGAGTTCACCCTGGACCTCCGAGGCGGCGAGCTGTGCCTCGACGGCACCTACGACGGGACCCGCACGACCTTCGACCCGTACGGCGTCCATCCGGCGGTGTACTGCACGGACGTGAAGCGGCGCGGCTGAGGCCCGCTAGGACCGGTGGCTCAGGACGTTGATCACACGGCCGTCCGGGTCGCGGGTGAAGAAGCGGCGCACGCCCCAGGGTTCGTCGGTCAGGGGGTGGACGATCTCGGCGCCGGACGCGCGGACCGTCGCGTACACCGCGTCCACGTCGTCGACCTCCACGCTCAGGTCCGGGACGACCGGTGCGGTCAGGTCGTGGGTCATCAGACTGATCTGAGCGGCGGGGGCCGAAGGGGAGGCGAGGGTGGTGATCCAGCCGTGGTCCATCACCGCCTCGAACCCGAGCAGCCCGTAGAAGTCACGGTTCTCCTCGGGGGAGGCGGTGTGGAGGTTCGGGACCGCGCGGCGGATCGTCATCGACGGCTCCCGATCGTCGGGCGCGGCGCGCGGGACTCGTTCCCGGGTTCGACGGTCGTCAGTGCTCCCATGACCGCACCCTAGCGAGCCGGGGTTCAGCGGAACTCGTGAACCAGCTCGATCTCGCCCACGATGTGCGCGTTGAACTCGTCGAGCTCCTCGGCCGGCACCCACAGCTCCAGGATCGTCCGCCCGCCCGCCTGCTGGACGGGGTACCTGCGCAGGAACTCCGTGTCGACCTCGAAGCGCGTGACGAAGCCGGCGCCGTCGTGCCGGACGTTCCAGTCGCGCGCGATCGTCACCGCGTACTCCTCGACGAGGACCGGGTAGAAGATCGGCTGCTCCGGCAGCCGCGGCGGCCAGGCCCGCCACTCCAGCTCCCGCACGAGGTCCAGCTCGATCGGGCCGGTGGGGCGCCACAGAGTCGTCGTCGGGCGGGGGGCGGCGGTCACGGTGTTCGCTCTCTCTCGTACGGGGGCAGCCGCGGGCGCGGTCTGCGGGCCCCGACCGTACCGACGGGGGCGGGCGCCGGGCCACCGGGTTTCGCGGCGGGTCACTCGGTCCGCTCACGCGACCCGCCTCGGCCCCGCCTGCTCATGACCCGCCGTCACCCTGCCTCGTCGCTCGGGCCGCTCGGGCCGCTCGGGCCGCTTATGCGGCCGGCCCGCCGTCACCCCGCCTCGCCGCTCAGGCCGCCCCGGACGCCGCCAGCTCGGTCACCAGTGCCGCCGCCGCGCCCAGCGCCGCCACCTCCCCCTCCGTCAGGCACGGGTCCGCCGCGCGGCGGACCCGTGCCGTGCCGATGTGCGGCAGGACGGGGGCCGTCGCGGCCGACAGGAGCGCCGCCAGGCCCGCCCGGGCGCCCGGGGCGTACGGGGCGGGGGAGACGGCCACCTCCGCGAGGAGCAGCGCCGACATCGCGTGGTCGAGTCCCGGCGGGTGTCCCTCCTCGGCCGTCTCCCAGTCGATGACGACGGGCCCCCGGCCGGCCGTCAGGAGGACGTTCCCGGGGTGCAGGTCCAGATGCGCGGGCGGCGACCCCGGCAGCGCGTGCAGCCGCGCCAGGAGCTCCGCGATCAGGACGCCCGCCGGTTCCGGTTCGTACGTGCCGTCCAGCAGGGCGTCCAGGAGGGAGGGCCCCGCGAGGCGCTCCATCACCAGATCGGGCCCCTCCGTGCGCAGCACCGCCGGGACCGGGTAGCCCTGGCGCGCCAGCCGCGTCATGACCTCGGCCTCCCGGGCCGTGCCGCCGCCGTCCCGGTTGCGCCGCAGCACCCACGCGTCGTCCCCCGGCAGCGCGTACACGTCCGCGGTCCTGCCCCACCCGATGATCTCCAACTCGTCCACCCCGCGAGCCTCTTGATCACCACGGATCCCCGCCATGTCCCCTCCTTCACGGGTTGGTCACGGAAAGGCCCAGTATCCCTGCCGCGGGTCACCACGGACCGGTACCGTCCCTCCTGGTAGTGCTCAGGGGGTAGACCGGGGGGTCGGCAGGTGAGTGCTGTGAGCGTGCGCGTCGTGCGGCCGGGGGAGCTGAGCGAGCGCGAGACCGAGGCGTGGCGGGAGCTGCGCGCCAAAGCCGGCGGGCCCGCGAATCCGTTCATGGAGCCGGAGTTCACCCGGGCCGTCGCCGAGGTCCGCCCGCGCTCGCGGGTCGCCGTCTGGTGGGAGGACGGTGAGCCGGTCGGCTTCTTCCCCTACGAGAAGGGCCTGTTGGGCGGAGGCCAGGCCATCGGCTTCGGGGTCTCCGACAGTCAGGGAGCCGTCCTGCGCTCCGGACTGCGGCCGGGCGCACGGGCGTTGCTGCGCGCCTGCGGTCTCGCCGTCTGGCGGTTCGACAACCTGGAGGACGGGCAGCCGGTCTTCGAGGGCGCCGCCACCGAGTCCTTCGCCTCGCCCGTGATCGACGTCGGCGAGGGGTACGCGGCCTACGAGGCCCTGCTCCGCGCCCAGTCGCCCAAGTTCCTCCGGACCACGCTCGCCAAGGAGCGCAAGCTCGGCCGGCAGGCGGACGGCGAGGTGCGCTTCGTCTTCGACGAGCGCGACCCGGCGGCCCTGCGCACCCTCATGGCGTGGAAGTCCGCCCAGTACCGCAGGACCGGACGCGGCGACCGCTTCGCCCAGGAGTGGATCAGTGCGCTCGTCCGCCGTCTCCACACGCTCCGTACGCCCGGCTGCTCCGGCGTCCTGTCCGTGCTGTACGTGGGGGAGCGCCCGATCGCCGCGCATTTCGGGCTGCGGTCCCGGACCGTGCTGTCCTGCTGGTTCCCGGCGTACGACCCCGAGTTCGCGAAGTTCTCGCCCGGGCTCGTCCTCCATCTGCGGATGGCCGAGGCCGCGGCCTCGGCCGGGATCGGGATCCTGGACCTGGGGCGCGGCGCGGCCGAGTACAAGGACGCGCTGAAGACGGGGGAGTTGACGGTGCACGAGGGCGTCGTCGCCGTCCCGGGCGCGCGCGCCGCCCTGCACTGGCTCGGACGTGAGCCCGCCCGGGGTGTCCACCGATTCGTCCGCGACCGGCCGGCCCTCGCGGCCCGCGCCCGCGCCACCCTCACGGGACTCGCCCGGCTGCGGGGGAATCGATGACCGCCGCGGCCTCGGTAGGTGCCGAGGCCGACGGGGCCACCTCCGGGGGCGTGTCTTGCCGATCAGGCCGGGCTCGCGGCGTCCTGAGCCGGCCTGATCGACAGGACACCCCCTAGCCCGGCGGCTCCGTGGC
>NZ_JBHTSA010000165.1:0-14632 GCF_042795405.1 Streptomyces sp. NPDC056480
CTCCCGGGCCGCCGCCCTCGGGTACGTACAGCGTGTGCGGCTTAGCTGAACGAGTCGCCGCAGGCGCAGGAACCCGTGGCGTTCGGGTTGTCGATGGTGAAGCCCTGCTTCTCGATGGTGTCGACGAAGTCGATCGAGGCGCCGCCCAGGTACGGGGCGCTCATGCGGTCGGTGACGACCTTGACGCCGTCGAAGTCCTTCACGACATCGCCGTCGAGCGAACGCTCGTCGAAGAACAGCTGGTAACGCAGGCCGGAGCAGCCGCCGGGCTGAACGGCGACGCGCAGGGCCAGGTCCTCGCGGCCTTCCTGGTCGAGGAGGGCCTTGACCTTGGCCGCGGCGGCGTCGGACAGGAGGATGCCGTCGCTGACAGTGGTCTTCTCGTCCGATACGGACATCTGCTTCTCTCCCGGTGTGTACGGAGACTGCTTGCCGACGGTTGCAACCGACGGTGCCCCGGATTCATTCCGGGCCGTGTGGGTCTTTCTGTCTTCATGCTCGCACACCCTGTCCAACTGCGGGGACGACGAAGTCCAGCGGGGGCCGGGGCGAAGTCCAGCGGGAGCCGGGGCGAAGTCCAGCGGCGGCGACGGCGAATTCGTCACATCGACACTATGGACATCGTCAACGTGACGTGAAGCGGTTATGATAGATAGCGTCATTTCGACGAAAAGGTTCCCCGAAGAAAGGGTGCGTGACGTGACCACGGCCCAAGCCCGTCATGAACTCGACGTCCAGCCGTCGCCGCTCGCCCTGCTTCTGCTCGGTCGCGAGGCCGACCCGAAGAGCGAGCGCGGCGTGGAGTGCCCCGGCGATCTGCCGTCGCCCTCCGACCCTGACCTGGTGGAGCGCGCCCGCGCGGCCAAGGAGAAGCTCGGGGACAAGGTCTTCGTGCTCGGCCACCACTACCAGCGCGACGAGGTCATCCAGTTCGCCGACGTCACCGGCGACTCCTTCAAGCTCGCGCGGGACGCGGCGGCCAAGCCCGAGGCCGAGTACATCGTCTTCTGCGGTGTGCACTTCATGGCCGAGTCGGCCGACATCCTGACCGGCGACGAGCAGAAGGTCGTCCTGCCCGACCTCGCGGCCGGCTGCTCGATGGCCGACATGGCCACCGCCGAGCAGGTCGCCGAGTGCTGGGACGTGCTGACCGAGGCCGGTATCGCCGAGCAGGTCGTGCCCGTCTCATACATGAACTCCTCGGCCGACATCAAGGCCTTCACCGGCAAGCACGGGGGCACGATCTGCACCTCGTCCAACGCCGAGCGCGCCCTGAACTGGGCGTTCGAGCAGGGTGAGAAGGTGCTGTTCCTGCCGGACCAGCACCTGGGCCGCAACACGGCCGTGCGCGACATGGGCATGTCCCTCGACGACTGCGTTCTGTACAACCCGCACAAGCCGAACGGCGGGCTGACCGCCGAGGAGCTGCGCGCCGCCAAGATGATCCTGTGGCGGGGGCACTGCTCGGTGCACGGCCGCTTCTCGCTGGACTCGGTCAACGACGTCCGCGAGCGCATCCCGGGCGTGAACGTGCTCGTCCACCCCGAGTGCCGGCACGAGGTCGTCGCCGCCGCGGACTACGTGGGCTCGACCGAGTACATCATCAACACCCTGGAGGCGGCCCCGGCCGGTTCCAAGTGGGCGATCGGCACGGAGCTGAACCTGGTCCGCCGCCTGGCGAACCGGTTCGCCGACCAGGACAAGGAGATCGTCTTCCTCGACAAGACGGTCTGCTTCTGCTCGACGATGAACCGCATCGACCTGCCCCACCTGGTGTGGACCCTGGAGTCGCTGGCCGAGGGCAACCTCATCAACCAGATCCGGGTCGACAAGGAGACGGAGAGCTTCGCGAAGCTCGCGCTGGAGCGGATGCTCGCTCTGCCGTAACGGTTCTCCCCCGGACAAGCCCGAAGGGCGCCCCGCAGTGTGCGGGGCGCCCTTCGGCGTACACGCGCTTCCTAGACGTCCATCGCGTCCAGCAGAGCCGTGTCCGTGTCGGTGTTCGCCTCCGTCGGCTGCTCCGGGATGTCCTTGCCCTTCTTCGCCGCCTTCTTCTTCGCGCGGCGCTCCTTGCGGAGCTCCACCATCGCGTAGAGCGTCGGGACGAGGAGCAGCGTCAGCAGCGTCGACGTGATCAGACCGCCGATCACCACCACGGCCAGCGGCTGGGCGATGAAGCCGCCCTCGCCGGTGATGCCGAGCGCCATCGGCAGCAGGGCGAAGATCGTCGCCAGGGCGGTCATCAGGATCGGACGGAGCCGGTGCCGGCCACCCTCGATCACCGCTTCGACGACGCCCAGGCCCTGCGCCCGGTACTGGTTGATCAGGTCGATCAGGACGATCGCGTTGGTGACGACGATGCCGATGAGCATCAGCATGCCGATCATCGCCGGGACGCCCATCGCGGTGTCGGTGACCACGAGCAGACCGATCGCGCCGGTCGCCGCGAACGGGATCGAGACCAGCAGGATCAGCGGCTGGATCAGCGACCGGAAGGTCGCGACGAGCAGCATGAAGACGATCGCGACGGCCGCGAGCATCGCCAGGAACAGGTTGAGGAAGGCCTCGGACTGGTCCTCGGAGACACCGCCGATGCTGGCGGTGGCCCCCTCGGGCAGGTCGAGCGCGTCGATCTTCTGCTGCAGGGTGGCGCTCACGGCGCCGGTGTTGTCGCCGACCGGCTTGGCCGTGATCGTCGCGGCGCGGGCGCCGTCGATCCGGGTCATGGACACCGGG
The DNA here is from genome assembly GCF_042795405.1 of Streptomyces sp. NPDC056480. NCBI lineage: Bacteria > Bacillati > Actinomycetota > Actinomycetes > Kitasatosporales > Streptomycetaceae > Streptomyces > Streptomyces sp. NPDC056480. The sequence continues at coordinate 2,737 of NZ_JBHTSA010000165.1, forward strand.
CCGGGGACGAGCTCGACGGTCGCGATGTCGCCCAGCTTCACCGGGCCGAGGGGCAGCGCCTTGAGCCCGGCCAGGGTGGTGACCGGCTTCGACGAGGTGATCAGGACGTCCCGCTCGCTGTCGTCGAGGATCGCCTTGGCGGTCGGGGTGCCCCGGACGGCCTGGCCGACGATCATGCCGAGCGAGGCGGAGTCGAAGCCCGCGTCGGCCGCGGCGGGCTTCGCCTTGACCGAGATACGCGGGACGGACTGCGAGAGGTCACTCTGGACGTCGGTGACGTCCTTGATGCCGGCGATCGCGGCCCGGACCTGCTCGGAGGCCTTCTCCAGCACCTCGGCGTCGGCGGCCTTCACGACCACGCTCAGGTCCTGGCTGCCGAAGCCGTCGCCGGCGGCGAGCTTGGTGTCGCCGACGCCGTCGAGGGCGGCGAGGCCCTTCTCGATGGCGTCACGGGTCTTCTCGAAGTCGGCGGACTCCTCCAGGCTGACCTGGTAGGTGGCCTGGTTGGTGCCGGTGCCGCCGCCGAAGGCCGCCATGAAGCCGGACGAGCCGACGTTGACCTGGTAGTCCTTGACGCCGTCGGTGTCCGCGAGGAGCTTCTCGATCTTCTTCGCGGCCGCGTCGGAGGCGTCGAGGGCGGTGCCGGGCGCCAGCTCCTGCTGGATGCTGAGCACCTCCTGCTCGCCCTGGTCGAAGAAGTTCGTCTTCAGGAGCGGGGCCATGCCGAAGGTGACGATCAGGACGACGAACGCGATGGCGAGGCTGGTCAGCCGGCGCCGGGTCGCGAACTTCAGGACCGGCACGTACAGGCGCTGCAGACGGCTCTTCTCCTCCTTCTCCTCGGCCAGCCTGCGGGCCTCGGCCAGGTCCTCCGGGGTGCCCTTGGGGGCGCGCAGGAACCAGTACGAGAGGACCGGGACGACCGTCAGGGAGACGAGCAGCGAGGCCAGCAGGGCCGCCGTGACCGTCAGCGAGAACGAGCCGAACAGCTCACCGATCATGCCGCCGGTCAGACCGATCGGCAGGAAGACGGCGACGGTGGTGAGCGTCGAGGAGGTGACGGCGCCCGCCACCTCGCGGACCGCGGTGAGGATGGCGGTCTGCCGCTCCTCGCCGTAGCCGAGGTGACGCTTGATGTTCTCCAGGACCACGATCGAGTCGTCGACGACCCGGCCGATGGCGATGGTGAGCGCGCCGAGCGTCAGCATGTTGAGCGAGAGGTCGCGGGTCCACAGCACGATGAGCGCGAGGACCACCGAGAGCGGGATGGAGACCGCGGTGACCAGGGTGGAGCGGATCGACGCGAGGAAGACCAGGATCACCAGGACGGCCATGACCAGGCCGAGGGCGCCCTCGGTGGTCAGACCGGAGACGGCCTTGGCGACGGCCGGGCCCTGGTCGGAGACCACCGTCAGCTCGGCGCCCGCACCGAGGTCGGCGCGCAGCTCGGGCAGCTTCTCCTTGACGGCGTCGGAGATCGCGACGGCGCTGCCGTCCTTGTCCATGGTGGCCATGACGGCGAGGCTGGGCTTGCCGTTGGTCCGGGTGAGGGAGACGCGCGGCGACTCCTCCTGGCGGACGGTGGCGACGTCACCGAGGCGGACCGCCTTGCCCTTGCCGGGGGTGGCCGCCGGGATGCGGAGGTCCTCGATCTGCTTCAGCGAGGTGTAGCCGCCGCCGACCTGGATGGTGCGGCTCTTGCCCGTCTCGGAGAAGGAGCCGGCCGGGAGGGTGCCGCCGCCGGAGCGGAGGGCCTCACCGAGCTTCATGGTCGTCAGACCGGCCGCGGCGAGCTTGCGGTCGTCGGGGGTGACGGAGACCTGGAGGTCCTGGACGCCGGTGACGGAGACCTGGCCGACGCCCTCGATGTCCTCCAGGGCGGGCACGACGGTGCGGTCAAGCAGGTCGGCGAGCGCCTGCGGGTCCTGGTCGGATGCGGCGGCGAGGACGACGGTCGGGATGTCGTCCGTGGAGCCGGCCACGACCTGCGGGTCGACCGTGTCGGGCAGTTCGGCGCGGGCCCGGTTGACGGCCTGCTGGACGTCGGCGACGAGCTGCTTCGTCGATTCGTCGCCGTAGTCGAAGGAGGCCATGACGAGCGCCATGCCCTCGGAGGCCGTGGAGGTGACCGACTTCAGGCCGTCGACGGCCTTGAGGTTGTTCTCCAGGGGCTCGACGACCTGCTTCTCGACCACATCGGGAGAGGCACCCTGATAGGGGGCGAGGACCGAGACCATGGGCAGCTCGATCGAGGGGAACAGCTGCTGCTTCAGCTGCGGTATCGCAATCGCCCCGAACACCAGGGCGACGATGGAGATCAGCCCGATCAGGGCCCTTTGCGCGAGGCTGAATCTGGACAGCCAGGACATGGGGTCTCTCTTCTGTGGCGTACTCGTCGACAGGCGGGAGCAGCCAAGACCCCGGCCCGGATCCGCGGGATCCGCCGGAGGTGCCCCCCGTCTATACGATCTGCCATCGAGGGCCGGAAGTCCTCGCCCCCCGGGTCCACATCTTTATCCGGCGCATACCGCGTCTGGAGTACGCCGGAGCCCCTGGTCACTCCACCCTCGGACGTACCAGTCCCGATTCGTAGGCGGTGACGACCAGCTGGGCCCGGTCGCGGGCGCCGAGCTTGGCCATGGCCCGGTTGACGTGGGTCTTCACGGTGAGCGGACTGACGTCGAGCCGCTCGGCGATCTCGTCGTTGGAGAGACCGCCCGCGACGAGGACGAGGACCTCGCGTTCCCGGGCGGTGAGCGCGGCGAGCCGCTCGGTGCGGCCCCGGCCGCCCTCGTCCACGACGTCCGCGCCGGGCCCCTGCGCCAGGAACGTGGCGATCAGGCCCTTGGTGGCGGCCGGGGAGAGCAGCGCCTCGCCGGCGTGGGCGATCCGGATCGCGCCGAGCAGCTCCTCGGGTTCGGCGCCCTTGCCGAGGAAGCCGGAGGCCCCCGCGCGCAGCGACTGCACGACGTACTCGTCGACCTCGAAGGTGGTCAGCATGACGATCCGTACGTCGGAGAGCTCCGGATCCGCGGTGATCATGCGGGTGGCCGCGAGGCCGTCGGTGCCCGGCATCCGGATGTCCATCAGGACCACGTCGGCCCGCTCGGAGCGGGCCAGGGCCACGGCCTGGGCGCCGTCGGCGGCCTCGCCGACGACCTCCATGTCCGGTTCGGAGTTCACGAGGACCTTGAAGGCGCTGCGGAGCAGGGCCTGGTCGTCGGCGAGCAGTACCCGGATCGTCATGTGTCCTCCCCCGTACGGGACGTCACCGGCAGTATCGCCTGGACGCGGAACCCGCCGCCGTACCGGGGGGCCGCGGTCAGGGTGCCGCCGAGCGCGCCGACCCGCTCGCGCATGCCGAGCAGGCCGTGGCCGCCGTGGGGCACGGGGTCGGGGGCGGGGGTGGACGTGCCGTTGTCGAGGACGGTGATCTCGACCGTGCGGCCCACCCGGACGACGCTCACCTCGGCCTTGGCGTCCGGGCCCGCGTGCTTGCGCACATTGGTCAGCGCCTCCTGCACGATCCGGTACGCGGCCAGGTCGACGGTCGCGGGCAGCGGCCGCTCCCCGTCGGTGCGGGCCAGGGCGACCGGGAGCCCGGCGTTGCGGAAGCTGTCGAGCAGCCCGTCGAGGACGGCGAGGCCGGGGGCCGGTTCGGTGGGGGCCTCCGGGTCGCCGGACTGGCGCAGCAGGCCCACGGTGGCGCGCAGCTCGTCGAGCGCGGAGCGGCTCGCGTCCCGGACGTGCGCGAGGGCCTCCTTGGCCTGGTCGGGCCGCTTGTCCATGACGTGCGCGGCGACGCCGGCCTGGACGTTCACCAGGGCGATGTGGTGGGCGACGACGTCGTGGAGGTCGCGGGCGATCCGCAGCCGCTCCTCCGCGACCCGGCGGCCCGCCTCCTCCTCGCGGGTGCGTTCGGCCCGCTCGGCGCGCTCCCTGATGGCGTCGACGAAGGCCCGGCGGCTGCGGACGGCGTCTCCCGCGGCCGCCGCCATGCCGGTCCAGGCGAAGAGGCCGACGTTCTCCTGGGCGTACCAGTGGGTGGGGCCGAAGGCCATCGCCGCGGCCGTCAGCACCGCCATGGTGACGAGGCCGACCCGCCAGGTGGTGGGCCGGTCGGTGCGGGATGCGACCGTGTAGAGCGCGATGACGGCGCTCATGGCGATGGTGGCGGGCCGGGTGTCGTTGACCAGCTCCAGGAGGCTGACCGCCACCGTGAAGCAGAGCACGTGGAAGGGGTGGCGCCGGCGCAACACCAGGGCGGCGGCGGCCAGCACCATGAACAGCACGTTCGCCGCGCTGGGCACGCGGTCGCCGAAGGTCAGCCCGCCCGGGCTGCCGTGCGGGGCGGTGAAGGACCCCGCGATCATCGAGACGAGCACGCCGAACGCGAGCGTCGCGTCGAAGGCGAGCGGATGCGCGCGGAACCCGTCGCGGAGACGGGCGAAGGGCGAGCCGGTGGCGGGTCCGGTGGGGGTCACGGGCAACAACGGTACGGGGCGGGACGGGGCGGCCGTGCCCGCTCCGGCGCGGTCACGGCGGGAAACACACGGTCCCGCCGACCCCTAAGGGTGGCGGGACCGTCGTTCAGGGTCGTCAGCCGGGGATGAGGCCGTCGTCGGAGAGCATCTCCCTGACCTCGTCCAGGCCCGCGTCCGGAGCGGGGAGGATCAGCTCCGAGGGTTCGAGCACGTCGTCCGGCAGGGGCGTACCGAGCCGCCGGACCTCGTCCAGGAGGGCGTTCAGCGTGCGCCGAAAGCCTTCCTGGTCCCCCGACTCCATCTCCTCGAGCAGCTCGTCGTCGAGTCTGTTCAGCTCGACGAGGTGGCTGTCGGCCAGCGTCAACTGGCCCTCCCCCATGATCCGTACGATCATGACGCGTCCTGTCTGTTCGCGGGCTGTCGCCTACGTGACGCCGCCGGCCCGTCGCCGGCGACGCGTGTCGCCTTTCGTCGCCTACTTCTCGAAGCGCGGGTGTGACTGCGGCTGCTGCTGCGAAGCGGCGTCCTGCGGAGCGGCCGCGCCGCCGCCCTCGATCGCCTGCTGCTGCGCCGACGGGCCGCCGGCCAGCTCCGCCTTCATGCGCTGGAGCTCCAGCTCGACGTCCGTGCCGCCGGAGAGCCGGTCGAGCTCGGCCTGGATGTCGTCCTTCGCGAGCCCGGACTGGTCGTCCAGGGCGCCCGAGGCGAGCAGCTCGTCGATCGCGCCGGCACGCGCCTGGAGCTGGGCGGTCTTGTCCTCGGCCCGCTGGATCGCGAGACCGACGTCGCTCATCTCCTCCGAGATGCCGGAGAAGGACTCGGCGATCCGGGTCTGCGCCTGGGCCGCCGTGTAGGTCGCCTTGATGGTCTCCTTCTTGGTACGGAAGGCGTCCACCTTGGCCTGAAGACGCTGGGCGGCGAGGGTGAGCTTCTCCTCCTCGCCCTGCAGCGTCTGGTGCTGCACCTCCAGGTCGCTGACCTGCTGCTGGAGCGCGGCACGCCGGGACAGCGCCTCGCGCGCCAGGTCCTCGCGGCCGAGTGCCAGCGCCTTGCGGCCCTGGTCCTCCAGCTTGGCCGACTGGCCCTGCAGCTGGTTCAGCTGGAGTTCGAGCCGCTTGCGGGAGGTGGCGACGTCGGCGACGCCCCGTCGCACCTTCTGCAGCAGCTCCAGCTGCTTCTGGTAGGAGTAGTCGAGCGTCTCGCGCGGATCCTCGGCCCGGTCAAGGGCCTTGTTCGCCTTCGCGCGGAAGATCATCCCCATACGCTTCATGACACCGCTCATGGGCTTCGCGCGCCCCCTTCTGACGGACTTCGGCTCCAGCTTTTCGACAGGATCCACAGTACGGGCCCTGTCTCCATTACCGCACTGTTCGGAGCCGGATGCGCTCCTCCCAAAGGACGACTACGCCCGGCGCCCCCTCCCGCGCAGGGAGTAGATGGTTCTAGGGGAAACCATGCCTGTCCCGCGTACGTACCGCCGTAGACGCACTCTGTTAGCGGATCGTTCCCGCCCGGCATGGGGTTCATGCCCGCCACCCCGTACCCTTGGGTTTTGTGTTCCGTAGCCGTTCGAAGGATGAGAAGGCCCCCACCGACAAGGTGACGGCGGACCTCTCCAAGCAGCCCCGCGACCCCGAGGCCCCCAAGGGCCGCCCGACCCCGAAGCGGAGTGAGGCGCAGACCCAGCGCCGTCGCGCCGCGACGGTGCCGACCGACCGCAAGGAGGCCGCCAAGCGCCAGCGCGAGGCACGCCGCTCGGACCTCGCCCGTCAGCGCGAGGCACTGGCCAGTGGCGACGAGCGTTACCTGCCGGCCCGCGACAAGGGTCCGGTCCGCCGCTTCGTGCGCGACTTCGTCGACTCGCGGTTCGCGATCGCCGAGTTCTTCCTGCCGATGGCCGTGGTGATCCTGGTGCTGTCGCTGTTCGGCAACGCCAACCGGTCGCTGCAGAACATCTCGCTGCTGCTCTGGCTCGGTGTGATCATCCTGATCGTCATCGACTCGGTCGGCATCTGGATCCGGCTCCGGAAGCAGCTCAACGAGCGCTTCCCGAACGAGCCGAAGCGCGGAGCCATCGCCTACGGTCTGATGCGTACGCTCCAGATGCGCCGACTGCGACTGCCGAAGCCGCAGGTCAAGCGCGGAGAGCGGCCCTGAGCGCCGACAGTTCGGAGCCCGTCGAGCGCGCCTTCGGTGCCGCGACGTCGGAGTCGGGCGGTCCTGTGCTGCCCGTCGTCGTGCACTGGCCCGCCGGTTCCGGCGGGCTGCGCGACACCATCCGTCAGGAGATCGTCGCCCGCCAGCTCGACGAGCAGATATCCGGCCGCTATCCCGTGGGACAGCGACTCCGGATCCTCGACGCGGGCATGGGCCAGGGCACGCAGGCACTGCGCCTCGCCCGCGCGGGCCACACGGTGACCGGCCTCGAAGCCGATCCCGATCTCCTCAAGGCCGCCCGCGAGTCGCTGGCGACCGAACCCGCCGGGATCCGTGAGCGGGTCCGGCTGATCGAGGGCGACGGTCGCGAGACCGGGGTCCACTTCCTCCCCGGCAGCTTCGACGTGGTCCTCTGCCACGGCGTCCTCATGTACGCGGACGAGCCCGACGCGCTGCTCGCCGGCCTGGCCCGGATGCTCGCCCCCGGGGGGCTCCTCTCGCTGGTCGTACGCAACGCGGAGGCCCTCTCCATGCGGCCGGGGCTCGCCGGCGACTGGTCCGGTGCGCTCACCGGCTTCGACTCCGACGTCTACACCGACGACAACGGCGTGAAGGTGCGGGCCGACCGCCTCGACGCGCTGACCGCGACGCTCGCCGGGATCGCGGCACCGCTGCACGCCTGGTACGGGGTGCGGGTCTTCACCGACGGCGTCCCCGCCGAGGCGGGCCTGCCTGCCGCCGAGGAGCTGGAGCGGCTGCTCGCCGCCGAGGACAGGGCGGGACGCACGGAACCGTACCGACGGGTGGCGGCGCTGCTGCATCTGTGCGGGGTACGCGGCTGACGGGCCGCCTCCGTACGCGGGTGCGGGCCCACGGGCCCGCGTCTGCCTCCGCTGTCGCTCCCGCCGCTCCGGCTCTCCGCCTCTTCGCCTCTCCGCCTCTCCGCCTCTCCGGCCGGTGGCCTCGCACCCCTGATCGGGTGCGCTCGCCGGGCCCGGCACGGGGCGGAAACGGATACTCCGGACATGGACGTATCCCGTGCCCGCACTCCCCGTCCTCTGCTGCCCCTGGCCGCCGCCGCGTGCGCCGTCGCGCTCGTCGGCGGCTGCTCCGGCGGCGCAGGCACGCCCGCGCCGGAGCGCTCCACACAGGCGGCGGCGCCGCTCGCCGCCAACGACCTCGAGGACGACTACAAGGCCGTCATCAAGAACGTGCTGCCCTCGGTCGTGCAGATCGACGCGACCGAGAGCCTCGGGTCCGGGGTCGTCTACGGCGACAAGGGCCACGTCGTCACCAACGCGCATGTGGTGGGCCGGGAGAAGTCCTTCAAGGTGACCGCCGCGACCGGTGGGCAGCCGGTGACAGCCCGGCTCGTCTCCTCGTACCCCGAGCAGGACCTCGCGGTGATCAAGATGGACGCGCTGCCGCAGGGCCTGAAGCCGGCCAGGTTCGGCGACTCCGCGTCCGTCGACATGGGGCAGATCGTGCTCGCCATGGGCTCGCCCCTGGGCCTGTCCGGCAGCGTGACCCAGGGCATCGTCTCGGCGACGGGCCGCACGGTCAGCGAGGGACAGACGGGCGGCGGCACGGGCGCGACCATCGCAAACATGGTCCAGACGTCGGCCGCGATCAACCCCGGCAACAGCGGGGGCGCGCTGGTGAACCTCGACGGCGAGGTGATCGGCATCCCGACGCTCGCGGCGATCGACCCGGAGTTGGGCGGCGGGTCAGCCGCCGGCATCGGGTTCGCGATCCCGGCGTCGATGGTGCGGACGATCGCCGACCAGATCGTCAAGGACGGCAAGGTCACGGACTCGGGCCGGGCGGCCCTGAACATCACCGGCCGTACGGTCCTGAACGACGACTACGAGCCGGCGGGCGTGGCGGTGGTCGAGGCACCGGCGGACGGGGCGGCGGGCCGGGCGGGGCTGAAGCCCGGGGATGTGATCACGCGGCTGGGCGACGCGGAGGTCACGACGATCACGTCGCTGGCGGAGGCGTTGGCTGCGCGGAGGCCGGGGGAGGTGGTGGCGGTGACGTACGTCCGGGGGACGGCGACGGAGAAGGCAGAGGTGACGCTGGGCGAGATGTGACGGCGGCGCCGTCTCCGCCTCCGCACGTCGCCCTTCGCGGGCCGCGGCCTCGCCTTCGTGCGTTCCTGCGCGGCCCTGTCCGTGCGGGCCACACCGGCACGCCCCGCCTCCCCCACCCCCCGTGTGGGCAATCGTCCCGCAGGGCGGGACGGGTGGGCACACGGGACGGCGCCCTCGGCGGCGCCTCCGCCCCTTGTGCCTGGACCCGCACCCCAAGCGCGCCGCACCTGGGGTGCGGGTCAGGGCGCAGGGAGCCAAGGCCCGGCAAAGGGCGCCGTTCCGTTGTGCCCACCCGTTCCGCCCCTGGGGGTCCCCCCTGGACGAAGTCCTTGGGGGAGGAACGAATGCCCACAACGGGGCAGGGTGGGGGTGGGGTGGGCAGTGCCCCAGCGGAACGAATGCCCACAACGGGGGGCGCTGCTCCAGCGGCCGCAACGGGGTGGGTGCCAAGGGGTGTGGGGTGGGGGCCGCACCCCTTGGCCGGGGGGTCTAGCCCTCCGCGTTCAGGGGCATCGGGCCGTAGATCTTCGTCCCGTCCTCCGACAGCGTCACCTGCTCCGCGCCCCCGCCCAGCAGATCGCGCCAGTTCTCGCCGATCCAGCTCTCCGCGTCTCCCTGGGTGGTGAACTCCTCAGGCGTCACCACCGGCTCGACCTCCGTGCCGTCGGACTTCTCGAACCGCCACGTCCATGCCATGTCCGCCTCCTGGTGCTCACCGGATGATCGGTTTCCTGCCCGCAGAGTAGCCGGGCGCGCACGGCTCGCGGTGGCGCGGGAGGATCTGAGGGTGGAACTGACTCTGCTCGGCACCGGCGCCCCGCTCGGACTGCCCCGTCCCGACTGCTCCTGCGCCGTGTGCGCGCTCTCCCGCGGGCCACGGGTGCGTGCCGCGACGGCGCTGCTCGTGGACGGGGCCCTGCTGCTCGACCTGACCCCCGGGGCCGCTCTCGCCGCCGCGCGGTCCGGGCATTCGCTGGTGGGTGTGCGGCAGGTGCTGCTGACCCATCCGCACGACGGGCCGGCGGTGGAGGTGCCCGCGGGCCTGCCCACGGCCGGGCGGGTGCCGGACGGACGCGAGTTGACGCTGATCTCCGGGCACCGGGTGCGGGCGGTGCCGATGGACTCCCCCGGTACCGGGTACGAGGTGACCTCGGCCGAAGGCGAGACGCTGCTGTATCTGCCGCCGGGCGGGTCCCCTGCGGGGCTTCCGGACGATCACCGGGTGCCGTACGACATGGTGGTCGCCGATGTGACGGGGAGGCCGGACGCGCTGGCCCGGCTGCGGGCGACCGGGGCCGTCGGGCCGGCGACCGATGTCGTCGCCGTCCACCTGGACCACGACGCGCCGACCGGCGCCGAGCTGGACCGGCGGCTCGCGGCGGCGGGCGCGCGGGCGGTGCCCGACGGGACGACGCTGTACGTGGGCGAGTACCACGAGGTGCCGGACGTGCCCCGGCGGACGCTGGTGACCGGCGGAGCACGGTCGGGGAAGTCCGTGGAGGCCGAGCGGCGTCTGGAGACCTTCCCCGAGGTGCTGTACGTGGCGACGGGCGGGAGCCGGGAGGGCGATCCGGAGTGGGCGGAGCGGGTGGGCCTGCACCGGGACCGGCGGCCGGGGTCCTGGCGTACCGCCGAGACCTGTGACCTCGTACCGCTGCTCGAAGGGGACGGGCCGGCGCTCCTCGTCGACTGTCTGTCGTTGTGGCTGACGGATGCCATGGACCGGGTGGGTGCCTGGGACGACGAGACGTGGGCGGCCGGCGGGCAGAGCGCGCTGCGCGAGCGGACCGCCGAGCTGGTGGCGGCGGTGCGGGCGACCTCTCGTACGGTCGTCGCCGTGACGAACGAGGTCGGCTCGGGCGTGGTGCCGGCGACGGCGGCGGGGCGCCGCTTCCGTGACGAGCTGGGCCGGCTGAACGCGGCCTTCGCGGACGAGTGCGAGGAGGTCCTCCTCGTGGTCGCCGGTCAGGCGCTCGTGCTGCGCGGGTAGGGTGCGAGCACCGATGGCCCTCGCTGATTCACAAGGCGGAAACCCGTGAACCTGGACGACTTCTCCGATCTGATCGAGCGCCCCGACGGGGGGATCCGGCGTGACGCCGAGGAGCGGCGTGAGCGGCTGGCCGTGCCGCCGGGCGCGCTCGGTCGGCTCGACGAGCTCGGTGAGTGGCTGTCGGCCGCGCAGGCCTCGGTCAAGGTGCGGGCGATCGAGCAGCCGAAGGTGGTGCTCTTCGCGGGCGATCACGGGGTCGCCTCGCTCGATGTGTCGGGGCGCCCCGCGGGCACCGCGCACGAGCTGGTGCGCGCGGTGCTGGACGGGGCGAGCCCGATCGCGGTGCTCGCCCGGTCGACGGACGTGCCGGTCCGGGTCGTGGACGCGGGTCTGGACTGCGACCCCGAGCTGCTGCCCGCCGAGGTGGTACGTCACCGGGTGCGGCGCGGCAGCGGCCGGATCGACGTGGAGAACGCGCTGACGGTCGAGGAGACCGAGGCGGCGGTCCGGCTCGGGATCGCGATCGCCGACGAGGAGGCGGACTCGGGCACCGACCTGGTGGTGCTCGGGGATCTGAGCGTCGGCGGGACGACGCCGGCCGCCACGCTGATCGCGGCGCTCTGCGGGACGGACGCCTCCGTGGTGACGGGCCGGGGCGGCGCCGGGATCGACGATCTGGCGTGGATGCGCAAGTGCGCGGCGATCCGGGACTCGCTGCGGCGGGCCCGGCCGGTCCTGGGTGATCAGCTGGAGCTGCTCGCGGCGGTCGGTGGGGCGGATCTGGCGGCGATGACGGGCTTCCTGCTGCAGGCCTCGGTGCGGCGGATGCCGGTGATCCTGGACGGTGTGGTGGGCGCGGCGTGCGCGCTGGTGGCGCAGCGTGCGGCGTTCCGGGCGCCGGACTGGTGGCTCGCGGGTCAGGTGAGCGGGGAGCCGGCGCAGGCGAAGGCGCTGGACCGGATGGCGCTCAACCCTCTGCTGGACCACGGCGTCCATGTGGGTGAGGGAACCGGGGCATTGCTCGCACTCCCCCTCGTCAAGGCCGCGGCGGCGTTCGCCGCGGAGCTGCCCGAGCGTCCGGATCCGACCACTCCGGACGACGAGGGCGCTGCGGAGGCCTGAGAGCGGGGAGACGGGAACGATCGACGCCGGAGACGGTCACGCGCCACGCG
>NZ_JBHTSA010000166.1:0-14420 GCF_042795405.1 Streptomyces sp. NPDC056480
GTCTCCGCCCGCTCCCCGCCGTCCCAGGTCCTACCGCGTCCTGCCGCGCCGGTTTCAGCCCAGCTTCGACACGTCCCTGACCGCGCCCTTGTCGGCGCTCGTCGCCATCGCCGCGTAGGCGCGCAGGGCCGCCGACACCTTGCGCTGCCGGTTCTTCGGCTCGTACACGCCGTTCAGCGCCTCGCGGCGGGCGGCCAGGGTGGCCTCGTCGACGAGGAGCTCGATGGAGCGGTTCGGGATGTCGATGCGGATCCGGTCGCCGTCCTCGACGAGGGCGATCGTGCCGCCCGAGGCCGCCTCCGGCGACGCGTGGCCGATGGACAGTCCGGACGTGCCGCCCGAGAAGCGTCCGTCGGTGACCAGCGCGCAGGTCTTGCCCAGGCCGCGGCCCTTGAGGAAGGAGGTCGGGTAGAGCATCTCCTGCATGCCGGGGCCGCCGCGCGGTCCCTCGTAGCGGATGACGACCACGTCGCCGTCCGTGACCTGCTTGTTCAGGATCTTCTCGACGGCCTCGTCCTGCGACTCGCAGACCACGGCCGGGCCCTCGAAGGTCCAGATCGACTCGTCGACGCCGGCCGTCTTCACGACGCAGCCGTCGGCGGCGAGGTTGCCGTGCAGCACGGCGAGGCCGCCGTCCTTGGAGTACGCGTGGGCCGCGTCGCGGATGCAGCCGCCGGCCGCGTCCACGTCGAGCGCCTCCCAGCGCTCGGACTGCGAGAAGGCGGTCGCCGAACGGACGCAGCCGGGGGCCGCGTGCCACATCTCGACGGACTCGTCGGTCGGGGAGCCGCCGCGCACGTCCCAGGCGTCCAGCCACTCCTTGATGGAGCGGGAGTGGACGGAGTGGACGTCCTCGTTGAGGAGGCCGGCGCGGTAGAGCTCGCCGAGGATGGCGGGGATGCCGCCCGCCCGGTGCACGTCCTCCATGTAGTACGTGCGGTCCTTGGCGACGTTCGGGGCGACCTTGGCCAGGCAGGGCACCCGGCGCGAGACCTCGTCCATGTCCGGCAGGCCGTAGTCGAGCTCGGCCTCCTGGGCGGCGGCGAGCAGGTGCAGGATCGTGTTGGTCGAGCCGCCCATGGCGATGTCGAGGGCCATGGCGTTCTCGAAGGCCGCGCGGGTCGCGATCGAGCGCGGCAGGACGGAGGCGTCGTCCTCGTCGTAGTAGCGCCGGGTGATCTCGACGACCGTGCGGGCGGCGTTCTCGTACAGCGCCTTGCGGCCGGTGTGGGTGGCGAGCATCGAGCCGTTGCCCGGCAGGGAGAGGCCGATGGCCTCGGTCAGGCAGTTCATCGAGTTGGCGGTGAACATGCCGGAACAGGAGCCGCAGGTCGGGCAGGCGTTCTCCTCGATGCGGGCGATGTCCTCGTCCGAGATCTTCGGGTTCACCGCGTCGGAGATCGCGTCGACCAGGTCGAGCGTGCGGACCGTGCCGTCGACGAGGGTCGCCCGGCCGGACTCCATCGGGCCGCCGGAGACGAAGACCGTCGGGATGTTGAGGCGCAGGGCGGCCATCAGCATGCCGGGGGTGATCTTGTCGCAGTTGGAGATGCAGATCAGGGCGTCGGCGCAGTGCGCCTCGACCATGTACTCCACGCTGTCCGCGATCAGGTCGCGGGAGGGCAGCGAGTAGAGCATGCCGCCGTGGCCCATGGCGATGCCGTCGTCGACGGCGATCGTGTTGAACTCGCGCGGGATGGCGCCGGCGGCCGTGATGGCCTCGGAGACGATCCGGCCGACGGGCTGCAGGTGGGTGTGGCCCGGGACGAACTCCGTGAAGGAGTTGGCGACCGCGATGATCGGCTTCCGGCCGATGTCCGCGCCGGGTACACCGGAGGCGCGCATAAGGGCGCGTGCGCCCGCCATGTTGCGGCCGTGGGTGACTGTGCGGGACCTCAGCTCGGGCATCGTCGCTCGCTCCTCAGTGATGGGGGTGCTTGCTTTCGAGCGTACGCCGAAGGACCAAGATCTGGACAGCGCGTCCGCATGGCGGACCGGCTGTTCAGCTTTCGGTCAGCGGCCGCCCGGTGGGGCTCAGGCCTCGGTCAGATAGCGCTGGAGGGTCGGGGCCACCATGGCCACGATCTCCTCCGGGTCCACCGAGGCCATCGGCTCGACCTGGATCACGTACCGCAGGATCGCGATCCCGATCATGTGGGAGGCAGCCAGCTCCGCACGGAACCTGGGGTCCGGTACGTCGAGCTCGTCCGCGATCCGCTCCAGGAGCCGCCGCAGCACGAAGGTCCTGAGCACCTTGGCCGCGGCCTCGTGGGTGAGCGCGGAGCGGACGATCGCGAGGAGCGGGGCGCGGCTGACCGGGTTCTCCCAGACGCCGATGAAGAACCGGGCGAGCCGTTCCCCGATGGTCTCGCGCGGGCCGCCGACGATCGCCGGGACGACCGACGCGGGCTCGAAGGAGACCTCGATCGCCGCCGCGAAGACCTCGTCCTTCGTACCGAAGTAGTGGTGGACGAGGGCCGCGTCGACACCGGCCGCCTTGGCGATGCCGCGGACCGAGGTCTTGTCGTAGCCGCGCTCCGCGAACTGGGCGCGGGCCGCCTCCAGGATCCGCTCCCGCGCGCCCGGTCCGCTCTCCTCCTCGGTACGGGACGGGCGGCCGCGCCTGCGGGGGGACGGTTCGGTCACGGGCGCGGCACCCGGGACGGGCGGGTGGCCGCGGAGGCGAGGTGGAGCCGGGTGAAGGCCAGGGCCTCGGCGAGGTCGGCCTCGCGTTCGGCGGCTGACATCGCGCGGCGGGTGTTGACCTCGATGACGACATGGCCGTCGAAGCCGGTGCGGGCCAGGCGCTCCAGGAGCTCGGCGCAGGGCTGCGTGCCGCGCCCCGGGACCAGGTGCTCGTCCTTGGCGGAGCCCTTGCCGTCGGCGAGGTGGACGTGGCCGAGCCGGTCGCCCATGCGGTCGATCATCGAGAGGGCGTCGGTGCGGGCGGTCGCCGTGTGGGAGAGGTCGACGGTGAAGTGCCGGTAGTCGTCCTTGGTGACGTCCCACTCGGGGGCGTACGCGAGCATCTCGCGGTCCTTGTACCGCCACGGGTACATGTTCTCGACGGCGAACCGCACATCGGTCTCGTCCGCCATCCGCCAGATGCCGGTGACGAAGTCCTTGGCGTACTGGCGCTGCCAGCGGAACGGCGGGTGCACGACGACCGTCGACGCGCCGAGGCGCTCGGCCGCGGCCTGGGCGCGCTGGAGCTTGACCCACGGGTCGGTGGACCAGACGCGCTGGGTGATGAGGAGGCAGGGGGCGTGGACGGCCAGGATCGGGACCTGGTGGTAGTCGGAGAGCCGGCGCAGTGCCTCGACGTCCTGGCTGACCGGATCGGTCCACACCATGACCTCGACACCGTCGTACCCGAGGCGCGCGGCGATCTCGAAGGCCGTCGCCGTCGACTCCGGATAGACCGAGGCCGTCGACAGGGCGACCTTCGCATCCGGGATGCGCACCACTGGTTCTGCCACGGAGACAGGGTACGGGGCCCGTCGGGGAGCCGGGGGGTGGTTCCGGTCACGCCCGGCCGGGGCACGCGCGCGTGAACGGGGGCACGGACGGCGCGCGGTGGGGGCGCTTCCCGTGCGCCGCCGGCCCGCACGTCCCTGCCCCCCGTAGGCCTCTGCCCCGTACGTGCCTCCTCGTACGCCGCGGCCCTCACGCCCCTCGTACGCCGTGGCCCCGTACGCCCTGCCCCGTGCGCCCTGCCCCCTACGCGCTACTCCTCCGGCAGGTGGTCCAGACGGCGCAGGATGACGCCCTCGCGCAGGGCCCAGGGACAGATCTCCAGCTCCTCCACGCCGAGGAGGTCCATCGCGCCCTCCGCCACCATCGCGCCCGCGAGGAGCTGTCCGGCGCGGCCCTCCGAGACGCCCGGCAGCGCGGCGCGCTCGGGAACGGTCATGCCGGCCAGGCGCGGGACCCACTCCTCCAGGGACGCTCGGGTCAGCACCCGCTGGACGTAGAGGCCCTCCCCCGAGCCGGGGGCGCCGGCGATCCTCGCCAGCTGCTTGAAGGTCTTGGAGGTGGCCACGACGTGATCGGGCCGGCCGGCGCGGCTGAACTCGCCGACCGTACGGGCGATCTGCGCGCGCACATGGCGGCGGAGCGCCTTCACGTCGGCGGAGTCGGCCGGGTCGCCCGGCAGCCAGCCGGCGGTCAGCCGGCCCGCGCCGAGCGGCAGGGAGACCGCCGTGTCGGGGTCCTCGTCGATGCCGTACGCCACTTCGAGGGAACCGCCCCCGATGTCGAGGAGGAGCAGCTTGCCCGCGGACCAGCCGAACCAGCGGCGGGCCGCGAGGAAGGTGAGCCGGGCCTCCTCCTCACCGGTGAGGACCTGGAGGTCGACGCCCGTCTCGTCCCTCACGCGCGCGAGGACGGCGTCCGCGTTGGTCGCCTCGCGGACCGCGGAGGTCGCGAACGGGAGCACCTCCTCGCAGCCCTTGTCCTCGGCGGCGAGCAGCGCGTCCCGGACGGTCGCGATGAGCCGCTCGACGCCGAAGGGCGCGATCGCGCCCTTCTCGTCGAGAAGTTCGGCGAGCCGCAGCTCCGCCTTGTGGGAATGGGCGGGCAGCGGCCGGGCGCCGGGGTGGGCGTCCACCACCAGGAAGTGCACTGTGTTCGAACCGACGTCGAGGACTCCGAGTCTCATGGGCGGAACGCTACTGCGCCGACCCGCATACGCTTGGACTTGTGCCAAAGACGAAAAAGGCGAAACCGGGCAAAGACAGTGCGGTCAAGAGTGCCAAGAAGCGGGGCAAGAACGTGGAGCCGGACGAGAAGGGCCTCGATTTCGCGCGCGCGTGGGTCGAGTTTCCCGACCCGGCCGACGAGGAGCAGATCTTCCGCTGCGACCTGACCTGGCTGACCTCGCGCTGGTCGTGCGTCTTCGGCAGCGGCTGCCAGGGGATCCAGGCGGGCCGGGCCGACGACGGCTGCTGCACGCTGGGCGCGCACTTCTCCGACGAGGACGACGAGAAGCGGGTCGCGACGCACGTGGCACGCCTCACCCCGGAGCTGTGGCAGTTCCACGACGTCGGTACGGACTCGGGCTGGACCCAGCTCGACGAGGACGGCGACCGGCAGACCCGCCGCTGGGAGGGATCCTGCATCTTCCAGAACCGTCCGGGGTTCGCGGGCGGCGCGGGCTGCTCGCTGCACATCCTGGCCCTGAAGGAGGGCAAGGAGCCGCTGGAGACCAAGCCGGACGTCTGCTGGCAGCTGCCGGTGCGGCGTACGTACGACTGGATCGAGCGGCCCGACGACACCAAGGTCCTCCAGGTGTCGATCGGTGAGTACGACCGGCGGGGCTGGGGTCCGGGCGGTCACGACCTGCACTGGTGGTGCACGTCGGCGACGTCGGCGCACGGCGCCGGGGAGCCGGTCTACGTCACGTACCGGCCGGAGCTCACCGAGATGATGGGCAAGGAGGCGTACGAGGTCCTGGTCGGGCTGTGCGAGGCGCGGCTCTCCTCGCAGCTGCCGCTGGTGGCGCCGCACCCGGCCGACCCGAAGCGCTAGCACCTCGAAGCGCGAGAACCCCGAAGCGCTAGCACCTCGAAGCGCCGGCGCCGGCCGGGTCTGCCGTGACGCGAGGCGGCCGGTCGGCCTCGCGTCCGGCGCCCGGCCGGCCCCCCGACCGGCGCCCGGTCGGCCTCGCGTCCGGCGCCGGGCCGGCGCCCCTCGCGCGGCGCCCCCGCCGGGTTTCAGGACGACGACGGCGGGGGCGGTTCCTCCGTCGTCGGGGGCTGCGTGGTCGGTTCCGTCGGGCCCGGGTCCGTCGTCGGAGGCGGTTCCTCCGTGGTCGGCGGCGGGGTGGTCGGCTCCGTGGTCGGCGGGCTCGTCGGCGGGTCGGTCGGCTCGGTCGTCGGAGGCGGTTCCTCCGTGGTCGGCGGCGGCGTGGTCGGCTCCGACGTGGGCGGGCTCGTCGGCGGCGTGGTGGGCTCGGTCGTGGTCGGCGGCGGTGTCACCGGGTCGACGACGACCGGCGGCGGCGGCGCGGTCTGTCCGCGTCCGTCGATCCTGACCACCGCACCGGAGGGGTTCACCCCGATCCGGGCGCTCCACGCGCCGTGCGGCTCACGGCCGTGGTCGACGCGGACGGTGACGGTGATCGTCTCGCCCGGGCGGAGGGTGCCGGAGGCCCGGCTCACGTACAGCCAGGGCGCGTCCGTCCACAGCGACCAGTCGACGGGGGACCCGCCGGAGGCGGTGAGCGTGAGCAGCGTCAGATCGCCGTGGCCGCGCGCGGAGACCGTGACCCAGCCGGCGGCGGGCTCCCCCGGTGCGCCGGGGCCCGCGGGGCCGGTGGGACCGCCGGGGCTGAGCACCTCGACGGAGACGTCGGGGGCGCGGCTGCCCCGGGTGAAGCGGGGCTCGGGGGTGGTGCGGGCGTTGCCCGCGTTCTCGTAGTGGTCGTACGGGCGTCCGTCGGGGCCGTCCGGTTCGTCCGCCTCGCGCGCGCTGATCCGGGATCCGTCGCGGGCGCTCGTGTCGGCGACCGGGGTGCCCCGGTAGGAGGTCCACAGGGCGAGGACGGGCGCGGCGACCACGGCCGCGACGACGGTGGTCGTCACCGCGCGGGCCCGCAGCCGGTCGCGGCGCGCCACATGGTCCTTCGGGTCCATCGGGAAGCCGGTCGGCGAGAAGCGCGGGGCGCCGGCACGCGCGCGGGGGACGTGCAGCATCGCCATGTACGCGGCCGCCCTGGGCGCCTCGACGAGCGGCAGTCGGGCCTGTGGCAGCGCTCCGGCACCGGGCCAGGGGCCGGCCGCACCCACGCGCTCGGCGGCCTTCCGGCAGCGGGGGCAGTCGTCGACGTGCCGGACGAGTTCCGCGCGCAGGGCGGCCGACAGCAGCACCTGGTGGTCGCCGGTGAGCCGGGCCACGGTGGGGCAGCTGCCGGTCTCGACGACGGCGAGGGCGGCACGGGTGCGCTCGACCTCGCAGCCGGCGGTGGCGAGGAGCTCGCGGGCGGCGAGCGGGTCGAGGGAGAGCACGGCGGCGACCTGACGGTGGCTGAGACCGTGCCGTACGGCCAGTTCCAGGGCCTCGCGCTGCTCGGGTGTGGTGCCGGCGGCCTCGGGCCAGGCGAGCCGGGCGAGTTCGGCGCGGCGCCGCTCGGCGGTCTCCTCGGGGACCCGGGGCGGCTCGGGGGCGGTGACGGCGGGGCGCCCCGTGTGGGCGCCCTGGCGCCGGCGGCGCTGCTCGCCGAGGCTGCGCAGGCACGCCCAGCGGGCGAGGGCGTACAGCCAGGCCGTGCGGCCGTCCTCGTCCGAGGGGCAGCGGCCGTGGTGGCGCTCGGCGACGGCGAGGACGTCGCCGAGGACGGCGGTGGCCGTGTCGTGGTCGCAGAGCACGGAGAGGCAGTACGTGAAGAGGCCGTCGAGGGCGGCCTCGTAGCGGGCGGGGGGCCTCCGGCCGAGCGGGCGCGGTCCCTGGTCCGTGGCGCGGTGCGCCCGGTGTGCGCCGGTGGTGCGTGCGGGGGAATCCAGCCTGCTGCTCGTCACCGGTCGACCGTAGGCAGCGCAGGGGGCGCTTTTCGTACCGGTCGCGTTCTTCTCATTCTTACGGGTGAAGGTATCGCTCGAAAGGGGACAGGAATCTGACATTCCGGGGGCCTGTGGAGACTCGGCGCCGGCTGTCGGTGGCTGCCGCTACGGTGGCGACATGGCTGCCCGTACGAAATCGACCAAGGACCGGCCGTCCTACCGCTGCACCGAGTGCGGCTGGCAGACGGCCAAGTGGCTCGGCCGCTGCCCCGAGTGCCAGGCCTGGGGGACGGTCGAGGAGTACGGCGCGCCCGCCGTCCGGACGACCGCGGCCGGCCGGGTCTCCACCGCCGCCGTCCCCATCGGACAGGTCGACGGCCGGCAGGCGACCGCCCGCTCGACCGGCGTCGACGAGCTGGACCGGGTCCTCGGCGGGGGTCTGGTGCCCGGCGCCGTCGTGCTGCTCGCGGGCGAGCCGGGCGTCGGCAAGTCCACGCTCCTGCTCGACGTGGCGGCCAAGGCGGCCAGCGACGAGCACCGCACGCTCTACGTCACCGGCGAGGAGTCCGCGAGCCAGGTCCGGCTGCGCGCCGACCGGATCAACGCCCTCAGCGACCATCTGTACCTCGCCGCCGAGACCGACCTGTCGGCCGTCCTCGGGCACCTCGACGCCGTGAAGCCCTCGCTGCTGATCATGGACTCGGTGCAGACCGTCGCCTCCCCCGAGATCGACGGCGCGCCCGGCGGCATGGCCCAGGTCCGCGAGGTCGCCGGCGCGCTCATCCGGGCCTCCAAGGAGCGCGGCATGTCCACGCTCCTCGTCGGCCACGTCACCAAGGACGGGGCGATCGCCGGCCCCCGGCTCCTGGAACACCTGGTCGACGTCGTGCTGAGCTTCGAGGGCGACCGGCACGCGCGCCTGCGGCTGGTCCGCGGCGTGAAGAACCGGTACGGGGCGACCGACGAGGTCGGCTGCTTCGAACTCCACGACGAGGGCATCACGGGCCTGGCCGACCCCTCCGGGCTCTTCCTGACCCGGCGTGACGTGGCCGTGCCGGGCACCTGTCTGACGGTCACCCTGGAGGGCCGCCGCCCGCTGGTCGCCGAGGTCCAGTCGCTGACCGTGGACAGCCAGATCCCGTCGCCGCGCCGGACCGTCTCCGGTCTGGAGACCTCCCGGGTCTCGATGATGTTGGCGGTCCTTGAGCAGCGCGGCCGGATCAGCGCGCTGGGCAAGCGGGACATCTACAGCGCGACCGTGGGCGGCGTGAAGCTCACCGAGCCCGCCGCCGACCTGGCGATCGCGCTCGCGCTCGCCTCCGCGGCGAGCGACACCCCGCTGCCGAAGAACCTGGTGGCGATCGGCGAGGTCGGCCTCGCCGGCGAGGTCCGGCGGGTGACCGGCGTCCAGCGCCGGCTGGCCGAGGCGCACCGGCTGGGCTTCACGCACGCGCTGGTCCCCTCGGACCCGGGCAAGGTGCCGCCCGGCATGAAGGTGACGGAGGTCGCGGACATGGGCGACGCGCTGCGGGTGCTCCCGCGCGGTCGCCGCGCGAAGACGCCGGAGGGGGCGGAGGGGGCGGAGAAGTAGCGGGCCGCGGCGGGGCTCGACCGGCCGGTTCGGCCCCTCGCCGGAGGCACCGGCCGGAGGGACCCGGAGCGGTCGACGCCGAATGTTCACACCGCGCGGACGGTTCGCTCCGTACGCTTCGCAAAGACGCGGAGGGTTAGGTCCGTGTCGGGGCGGGGACGCCTTTCGGACCACCGCGATCGGTCGGGGGCGGAGGGCGGCGGGGTGGTGTCGCTAGACTTTGCCCTGGTCTCGCCCATCCGTACGAGCCGGAGGAGAGCAGTGGCAGCCAAGGACGGGGCAGCAGCTCCTGGAAAGTCCGGCGCGGGCTCCGGCAACGAAGCGCTGATGCGCGCCGCGCTGAGCGCCGTCGCGCCCGGCACCGCGCTGCGTGACGGCCTGGAGCGGATCCTCCGCGGCAACACGGGCGGTCTCATCGTGCTCGGCCTCGACAAGACGGTCGACTCGATGTGCACCGGCGGTTTCGTGCTGGACGTCGAGTTCGCCGCCACGCGCCTGCGCGAGCTGTGCAAGCTCGACGGCGCGCTCGTCCTCGACAAGGACATCACCAAGATCCACCGCGCGGGCGTGCAGCTGGTTCCGGACGCCTCCATCCCCACCGAGGAGACCGGCACCCGGCACCGCACGGCGGACCGGGTCTCCAAGCAGTGCAACTTCCCGGTCGTCTCCGTCTCCCAGTCGATGCGGCTGATCGCGCTGTACGTGGACGGTGAGCGCCGGGTCCTGGAGGAGTCGGGCACGATCCTGTCCCGGGCCAACCAGGCGCTCGCGACCCTGGAGCGGTACAAGCTCCGGCTGGACGAGGTGGCCGGCACGCTCTCCGCGCTGGAGATCGAGGACCTGGTCACGGTCCGGGACGTCACCGCCGTCGCCCAGCGGCTCGAGATGGTCCGCCGGATCGCCACCGAGATCGCCGAGTACGTGGTCGAGCTCGGCACGGACGGGCGGCTCCTCTCGCTCCAGCTGGACGAGTTGATCGCGGGCGTGGAGCCGGAGCGCGAGCTGGTCATCCGGGACTACGTGCCGGAGCCGACGGCCAAGCGCTCGCGGACGGTCGCGGAGGCGCTCACCGAGCTGGACGCGCTGACCCACACCGAGCTGCTGGAACTGCCGGTCGTGGCGCGGGCCCTGGGCTACAGCGGCTCGCCCGAGACCCTGGACTCGGCCGTCTCGCCGCGCGGCTACCGGCTCCTCGCCAAGGTGCCGCGGCTCCCCGGCGCGATCATCGAGCGGCTCGTGGAGCACTTCGGCGGGCTGCAGAAGCTGCTCGCGGCGAGTGTGGACGACCTCCAGACCGTGGACGGCGTCGGCGAGGCCCGCGCCCGCAGCGTGCGCGAGGGCCTGTCCCGGCTGGCGGAGTCCTCGATCCTGGAGCGGTACGTCTAGGACGTACCGCTCGGCGCCGTCGAAGGCCCTGACCGACCGGGCCTGACTTTGAGTGCCCGGAGCTTCGGCCCTCGGCCGAGCGGTGCCGGCCGCTCGATCCCGGCCGTTCGGTCCCGGCCGCTCAGCCCTCGGCCGTTCGGTCCCGGCCGCTCAGCCCTCGGCCGTTCAGTCCTCGGCCGACCGGTCCCGGCCGTTCAGTCCTTGGCGAGCGTGAACGAGGCCGGGAGGATCTTCGCGCCCGGCATCGTCGCCTCCACGAGGTAGGTGCCGGGGCCGGCCTGGCCCGCCGGGGCGGTGGCGCACCGCGGGGCGCTGCGCCCGCGGTCCCACTCCACGGTGTGGGTGACGGTGGCGCCCGCCGGGACGCGCAGCAGGACCGGGTCTCCGGGGCGCGGGCAGTCGGCGGAGGACCAGACCTCGTCGTCCTGCTTGTCACTGATCGTCAGAACCGCGGCGCGGGGCCCGAAGTCGGCCTTGCAGGCGGCCTTCGAGGTGTTCCTGGCGACGAGCTGGAAGCGGGGGCTCTCCCCCGTCTCGTAGCTGACCTTGGCGCTGCGGAGCGTCAACTGCAGTGCTCCGGCAGGGCAGTTCGGGAGCGGGGAGTCGGCCGGGACCTGCTGTCCCGCACCGGTGCCCGCGCCACCGTCGCCGCCCGCGCCGTCGGTGTCGCCGTTCTTGCCGCCGCCTTCGGTTCCGGCGGCCGTACCCGCGTCCGCACCGGCGTCGGTGCCCGATCCCGGGTCCGTACCGGAACCGGCCGAGTCGCCCGGGCCTCCGGTGCCGCCG
This sequence comes from Streptomyces sp. NPDC056480, assembly GCF_042795405.1. Lineage (NCBI taxonomy): Bacteria > Bacillati > Actinomycetota > Actinomycetes > Kitasatosporales > Streptomycetaceae > Streptomyces > Streptomyces sp. NPDC056480. Next base: position 11,263 of record NZ_JBHTSA010000166.1, read on the forward strand.
GTGGTGTCTCCGCTGCCGCCGGAGTCGCCCGACTCGTCGCGCCCGCCCGGCTGTTGGCTGATCGCCTCGCCGGTGCCCGAGGGGCCCGGAGTGATGGAGGGAGGAGTGGAAGAGGCGCCGTTGGCCCCGTCGTTCGCCTTCTTCCCGCCCCCGTCACCGGAGGTGACGGCCCAGACGGCGAGGAGCGCGAGAAGCGCCACCAGGCACGCCGCCACCGCCCTCCGTCGCCAGTAGATGGTGGAGGGAAGCGGCCCGACCGGATTGCGCAAAGATCCCACGACCCGAACCTTACGAGAGATCCGGGCCAACTCCCGCCCCACCCGCCGCCCGAGACATCAAGTTTTGCCGATGATCACATCCGTCGGTTCCGGGAACTTTTCCCGGAACGGTGCTCCGAAGCTCGTGCGAGCCCGCCCGAAACCGGCGGGAACCGGAGCGAATCGCGAACACCCCCACTTTCGTCGGGGGTCGTTCTGGCCGTTGGCCCGGGGCGGTGGACTCCGGATTCCGGTTAGCGTCTTTCACCATGAACACCCTCCTCGACCTCTCCGACCGGCTCTATCTCGATGTCGCCGACTTCGCCCACGCGACCCCCCACTGGTTCCAGTGGCTCGCCGAGGTCTGGACCGAGGCCGGACTGCTGTTGTTCGGCGCGCTGTTCCTGGCCGGCTGGTGGCGCTCCCGCGAAGGCTCGAGCCGGGCGATGGCGCTCGCGCTGCTCGCCCCGCTCGCCACGGCCTTCGGGTACGTGGTGAGCGAGTCGCTGAAGTCGCTGGTCGACGAGGACCGTCCGTGCCGTGCCGTCCTCGGGGCGCCCGACCCGCTCGTCACCTGCCCGCCGTACGGCGACTGGTCCTTCCCCAGCAACCACTCGGCCATCGCCGGCGCGGCCGCGATCGCGCTCGCCCTCTCCTGGCGCGGGATCGTCTGGCTGACCGTGCCGATGGCGCTGCTCATGGCGTTCTCCCGGGTCTTCGTCGGCGTGCACTACCCGCACGACGTGACCGTCGGTCTGCTCCTCGGCGGTCTGGTCGCCTTCCTCGTCATGCGGGCGGCGGTGCGGCCGGTGGGCGCTCTGGTGGATACGGCCCGGTCGAGCCGGAGCTCGGCCGTGGTGTGGTGCGCAGGGCGTGGGCCCCGGGCTCACGCCCCCGCGCGCGCCGAGGACCCCCCGCACGCCCGCCACGGCGCGTACTGATCGCGTCGGGGACGTGCCAGGATCGGAGGTGCCATGACTTCCATCGACGCTCCCCTCACGCCGGCCGCCCCCGCCGCCGCCGAAGCCCCCGGGGCCTCGGACGGCGCCGAGGCCCTCGCGGCCTCCGGGGCCTTCGAGGCCCCCGCCCTTCCCACGCCCCCCGCCGAGCTGCACGGGCCCGTCCTCGCCTGGTTCGACCGGCACGCCCGCGACCTGCCCTGGCGCCACCCCGAGGCCGGGGCCTGGGGTGTCATGGTCAGCGAGTTCATGCTCCAGCAGACGCCCGTCGTCCGGGTGCTCCCGGTGTACGAGCAGTGGCTCGCGCGCTGGCCGCGCCCGGCCGATCTGGCCGCGGACGCCCCCGGTGAGGCGGTCCGCGCCTGGGGCCGGCTCGGTTATCCGCGCCGGGCCCTGCGGCTGCACGCGGCGGCCGTGGCCATAAAGGAACGGCACGGCGGCGACGTACCGCGCGATCACGGGCAGCTGCTCGCGCTGCCCGGCATCGGCGAGTACACGGCGGCCGCGGTGGCCTCCTTCGCGTACGGGCAGCGGCACGCCGTCCTGGACACCAATGTGCGCCGGGTCTTCGCGCGGGCGGCGACGGGCGTCCAGTACCCGCCGAACGCGACGACGGCCGCGGAGCGCCGGCTCGCCCGCGCGCTGCTGCCGGCGGACGAGGCGACGGCCTCCCGCTGGGCCGCCGCCTCGATGGAACTGGGCGCGCTCGTCTGCACGGCGAAGAGCGAGGACTGCGGGCGCTGCCCGATCGCCGGGCAGTGCGCCTGGCGGCTCGCGGGGAAGCCCGCGCACGACGGCCCGCCGCGCCGCGGCCAGACGTACGCCGGGACCGACCGGCAGGTCCGGGGCCGGCTCCTCGCGGTGCTGCGGGAGTCGACGGAACCGGTGGCGCAGGCGGTGCTGGACAAGGTCTGGGACGAGCCGGTGCAGCGGGCCAGGGCCCTGGACGGCCTGGTCGCCGACGGCCTGGTCGAACCGCTGGACGACGGGCTCTACCGGCTGCCCGTGGCCTGAACCGGGCGCCGCCCGCCCCCTCATCGCGCTGTTACACAACCGACGGGTAGCCGTGCGTCCACCGATGGCTGCCCCGCACAGCCCCGTGACAACCGCTCCGTAGCGTCATCGACGACACGAGGAACGAAGCAGGTCACGGGGTTCGGAGGCGGTTCGGATGAGGCATGGCGAGGTGCTCGATTTCGAGGAGTACGTACGCACGCGGCAGGACGCGCTGCTGCGCAGTGCACGTCGTCTCGTGGCCGACCCCGTCGACGCCCAGGACCTCCTGCAGACGGCCCTCGCCCGTACGTACGGCCGCTGGGACGGCATCGCCGACAAGTCCCTGGCCGACGCCTACCTCCGCCGGGTGATGATCAACACCCGGACCGAGTGGTGGCGCTCCCGCAAGCTCGAAGAGGTGCCGACCGAGCAGCTGCCCGACGCCTGCGTCGACGACCCGACCGAGCAGCACGCCGACCGGGCCCTCCTCATGGACATCCTGAAGGTCCTCGCGCCGAAGCAGCGCAGCGTCGTCGTCCTGCGGCACTGGGAACAGATGAGCACCGAGGAGACGGCGGCGGCGCTCGGCATGTCGACCGGTACGGTGAAGTCGACGCTCCACCGGGCGCTCGCCCGGCTCCGCCAGGAGCTGGAGAGCCGTGATCTCGACGCCCGAGCCCTGGGGCGGACCGGAGAGCGGACGACCGTACGAGGCGACGAGCGGGGGCGGGAGCGGTGCGCGGCCTAGACGGCGAAGCCGACGGCAGAAGACACGACGGCGAAGGCGACATCGACAGCGGTGGCGGCCCCGGCGGCGACGACCGGTACGGAACCGGGCGGCGGCCCCGGCGCCGTACCGCCCATGCGGCGAGCATCACGGCGACCGCCGGGCACGGCGCCCGCGGGGGGTCCAATGCCCCCAGGTCCCCCCGCGGCACCGGCTCCC
>NZ_JBHTSA010000167.1:0-14303 GCF_042795405.1 Streptomyces sp. NPDC056480
CAGCGTGAAACGGAGGTCGTCACCATGTCCGGGAAATCCCCATGTGGGTGAACACACCACACACCCGACGATCACACAAGGTTAAATCTCAAGCTTAGAGCGTCCGCCAGTGGGTCATCGGATGCGTGGTGTGCGGGGTCGTGTGTCCCAGCGGTAGCGGGTCCAGGCTTGGCGGATGAGATGGCGGACGGTGACGAAGATGCAGGCCAGAGCGATGTAGAACTCGACTGTGTTCTTGCGTCGCTCGGTGCAGCGGCGGAGTCTGCCGAAGTTGTTCATCCAGGAGTTCGTGCGCTCGACGACCCAGCGTCCGCCGGCCTGGATTGGGGTCTTCTTCCCGCGTGGGGTGATCCGGGCGTCGATGCCGCGTGCGGCAAGGTCCTCGCGGACGGGGCGGTAGTCGTAGCCGGCATCCAGGCCGAGCCGCGGGTGTTCCGGCAGAGGGCCCAGGGCCTTCTCGAGATCTCGGTACGCGTCCAGCGTGGCGGGCAGGAGGGTGTGATCGCGGATGTTCGCGCCTGCGGGTTCGGTGACCAGGGGTATGCCCTGCGCTTCGGTCAACTGCGAGCGCTTGAGCCCCTGTTTGCCGCGGTCGACCGGGCTTCTTCCGGAACACTCTCCACCGGACGGCGCTTTGGTGATGCAGCCGTCCGCGACGAGGTGCTCGAGCTCGAGGCCGATCATGCGGTCGTAGGCGGACAGGGCCAGCAGCCGCAGGTCCTCCATGACTCCGAGCTTGATCCACTCGTCCCGGCGCCGCCGGAGTGTCGTGGCGGAGCAGTACTCGTCGGCCGCGCGTTCGTATCCGCAGCCGAACACCAGCACCTGGACCAGACGGTCGAAGACCACAGCGTCCGGGATCCGCGGGTTGTGACAGCCCAGCGGATGGTGGTCTTCGCGGTCGGGCAGCAGCGCGAGGAACTGGTCGCGGACGGGCTTGAGCAGGCATGATGGGACAGCAGGCACGGACACCCCGAGTGATCATGAAGCGTGAAGAACTCCATGATCGGGGACCGTGCCTGCACCACTTCACCCACCTACTGGCGGACGCTCTTACTGTGCCGCTCCTCGCCCATCAGCCGCTCCGGGGTGACGACCGGGTCTTGAAGTTCCAGGACGATGATCTGATACCGCGCAAGCAGCCCCCGCGACACGGCCGACGCCAAGCTGAGCTTGTACAGAACGGGCCCGAAGACCTTCTCGTCGTCCATGGAGGCCGCCGTCTCACGCGGCAGCGGATCACGGGCCCCCTCCGCAACCTCCCAATGCGCAGACCGTTCCTGCCAGATCCGCGGCGTCGCCGTCAGGTACAGCCGCCGGTGCGACGGGATGACGCCCTGGTCGTGGACGTCGGCCCACGCCTTGCCCATCGAGCCGGACGTCCGGTGCGCCTCATCGACCACGGTGAGGTCCATCGGGGCCAGTTGCTGGCCGTAGGCGCCCTCGAACGCCTCCGCCAGGACCCCCAGCGAGGCGAACGTCCCGAAGACGGCCACCGGCCCCTCGCCGTGCCACAGCGCCAGCTGCACAGCGTTTGTGGTGGAGCGCACCTTCAGGCTCCACAACTCAGGGTCGTCCTGGAGCGAGCACACCGCAACCGCCCGCTGAACGGGCGCTGGCCCACCGCGAGACGGACCCGTCTACCGGCATCGAGTTCCGGCTGCGGAGCGGCCTTGACGGAGTCGTGCAGGATGACGACCTCGCGGTGATAGACCTCCCGCCCCGCGCCGGAGGCAAGCTTGTCGTTGCGGGACTGGTCGCCGCCACCCACGTCGTCATCCCGGCCACGCTCGATGAGGACGGCCGGATCGGTGCCCGGGAAGCGCTCGACACGATCCGTCAGGTCCAGGAGACCTACAACCCAGATCTGACCGTGGTCGGGATCGTGCCCAGCATCGTGCCCGGAGGCAAGAGCACCCTCGGCGACGCCATCGGCAAGTTCCTCGCGGACACCTCCGGGCCGCTCTACCGAGACGACCTCGCCATCCCCCGCTACTCGGTCCGCCAGCAGACCCGCTTCGCTAAGGTCCCGATCACCACGCAGACCGGCAAGGAAGCGACCGCGCTCATGAAGGTGTACGACGACATCCTGACCGCCGCAGGGGTGGCCGCGTGACCAAGAACAACCTGATCGCCCAGGGCATGGAAAACCTGAAGACGGAGGCCGCTCAGCGTACGAGCCGGATCCCCCGTGCGGCTGATGCCAACAGGGACCCTGCCCTGCCCCAGCAGTCCCAGCCGGCCGAGACACCCGCCTCTGTCCCCGCGCTGATGCCGCCCGCGTTCGAGGCGTCCACCCTCGACGGGATGGACGAGGCGAAGCAGGTCGAGACGCTGGAGTCGGCCTACTGGGATGCCGACCGGGCGGAGGTCCGCAGCTTCCAACTCGCGAAGATGCGAGCCAGTGTCGTCAAGGGTGAGCTGCTGCGACTGCTGCTCGACCGGCGCGCGCCCGAGCACCGCGGGCTGACCGTCGGGGACTACGCCGAGTCGTTGGGCGTCAAGCGCCAGTACGTGTACGACCTCATTGGCGCGGCCCGGAACATCCGAGTGCTGGCCCCGCTCATCGAGGAGACCTCCACCCCCGTCGTGGCCTCTCAGGCCGCCGTCCTCGCCCCGCTGTACGAGGCGGACCCGGAGGCCGCGAGCCTGGTGCTCCAGGCCGCCAAGGACACCGGCAAGCTGTCCGCTGCGTCCCTGACCGACGCGGCGCGCGAGCTTGGACTCCTCCTGCCCCGCGCGGCGGTAGAACCTGCCCCGAAGCCCACGCCCCCCGTGCCCACTTCGCCCACCTACGCAGTGAACCGGCTGGCCTTTGCCGACGCCTACAAGGTGCTCGCGCCGAAGCGCATCGAACAGTTGGTACAGGAGGACCCCGGCACGGTCCTGGCACAGGTCGAAGCCATCGAGGCAGAGATCACCAAGGTCCAGAGGCGCGTGGACGCCGCCAAGAAGGCGGCCCGAAACGCCATCGAGGCCAAGCGCTGACCCTGCGCGCCCGGAGCGGGGTACTGCCCGGTGTCCACGCCGGGCAGTACCCCGAGCGGCTCCGGACGGACTTGGTGCGGGAGACACTGGAACGGTGAGTACCGCACACCGCCGGGCCCTTGGCCCTGGCCCTGACGTTCCCGAGCAGTGCGCCCGTGCCGCGCGCACTGACCGTCGCCGCCCGCGCCGCCGTGGGGACTGGACCGCCGAACTGGCCACCGCCTCGGGCCGCCCGGCGGCGGCTCTGCCGGCCTGGGTGCGGTGCCAGGTCCCGTAGGGTTGGTGGCAGCCCGTGCCGATATGGCGTGCGTGGGTGAGGCCCGGTGCCCAGCCGTGCTCTGGGAGCGGTACCGCCGGGCCGTCCCGCCTGTTGGCCGTGCGTGGCTCAGCATCTGCGGCAGCGCCGTCGGCAGCCGGACCGCCGCGCGTACGACGGCATCCGTGTGCCGGCCCCGTCTGCTGCTTTTTCGCGGCCGGGTGGGCGGTGTTGAAGGTGTCCGTGTCTGTCGCGTCCGGGATCAGGCCGGCGGGCAGGGGGACGGGCAGAGGCTGCATCGGATCCTCCTCTCAGGCGATGCGAGAGCCACGCGTTGACGCGGCGCGTGTCCCTTGGGGCGAGGGGGGCGTTGGACTGTGTGACATGTGCGCTGGTCCGGGCCACCCCGCGGCCGGAGCAGCGCCGTGGGCGGCCCTGGTTCCATGCTCGGCGTCGGGGCCTCCCCAGCAGATCCGCGGTTCCCTGTCCTGGATCGTGCGGCCGGCGGCGCCGGTCCCTTCCCCGGGCCGGGGCTTCGCGCTGCCAGCGGCGCTCTATGGCCGCACTGGCCCGGGCCGTGGAGACGGGGTCTGCGCCGCCCGGCCCCTGGCAGCAAGCAGATGAAGATGGAGCCGACCGACAAGGGGTAACGCCGCTGGACGATCCGCTGGAAGGCGCTGCTGAACGCCTTCCAGATCGTCTTCAAGGCCGGCTCAGGCCCGGGCGGCAACTGGCTACATCAAACCAAGATCAGCCGTTAACTGGACAAGGCCCCGGTCGTGCCTGCCAGCGCGGGAAGGCACGACCGGGGTCTGAGTAAGGCTGGTCGGCGGCCTCTTCCTGCCCTCAGGCGATCACGCCCCGTGGCCGCGCTCTTTAAGAGTACCTATTGCTCAGGGTGGCGGTTCTTTGCATGAAGGAGTCTTTCCGTCATGAGCGCCACCTTCAGGGTCATGCCCAGGCATGACTTGTCACTTGCGGACTTGGCTGCGGTGCATGCGGCGGGTGGTGCGGTGATGCGGTCGGCGCATCCGGGGAACTGGTCGCCGAGCAACTTGAGTGTTGCGGCACTTGGCCTGCGGTGTGTGCTGACCGATCTGACGCTGACAGGGGCGGACAATATTTATCATCCGTCTGGGGTTATCGCGGGTCGGCGCCTCTATTCAGGGCTGTGCCGGAAGAGCAGGTCGCTTGTGACGCGGACCCCCGTCCGGGGGGTGCTCAGCGTCACCTGCCGGCCGGGCTCACCGAGTGGTTCCCGGAAGGAAAGAATCTTGCGCAAGCGCATTGTGATGCCTTGCGTAAAGCGGTTCCTGCGTCCGATGTCATGTTCTTCAGTGACTACCTGCTGGATGATTCAGAGTTTGCGCTGAGGTGTATGGAGATCGCGGCCGATGCCATGCCGCATCTCTGGCGGCGCATGAATGTTCCCGACCTCGGCGTTGTTGATGTCGCCTCGCAGGATTCTGGGCGACATCTTCGCCGGGGATGGCCGTCGGCTCAGCCGGGAAGCTGGTCTGACATCAATAGGGTGGGGGTATTCGGTGTCACCGGTGAAGACTACGGGTGGCTGGTTCCTGTCGAGGTCATGTGCCTGATGATGGCCGTTCTCGACGGGCGTCGCTTTGACACCGCTGAGGTCTACCACCTCAGCGGCGTCCACATGATCAATTACATATCGAGCATTGCCCCAGTAATCCACGACCTTTACGTCGCTCTGGCAGACGAGTTGGATCTTCCCAGTACTCTGACGTTTCACATCGCTCCGAGTGCCAACATGACCCTGGGGGTTCCCGCGAATGACCGGGTCGTTCTCGACCATCTTGTCGACTGCTACCTGGATGCACAGGAGAACCGTCAGAGCCTGGCCGGACGGCAAAGCGTTCAGGCAGAGCGCTTCCGGGCCCTGTCCAGACTGAACTGGGCAGCAGATTCCTGTGCTGTTCCGTTCTTCGACGTGAGGGAAGCGAACTATTTCTCCCAGTACGACCTCCTGGCTCAGGACGCTGAGTGGTACATGAGCCCCTGGGCCCTGGAAACACCGCTCGGTGAGGTCGGACGCATGGTATCGACCGTGAGCAAACTACGGAACCCCGGCAAGTGAACGAGATACGGAACAGGTCCCCCCATACGATTCAGATGCCGCGACTCGCCAAGAACCCGATGGAGAGCAGGCTGTCTCCTATCCGGGAGACTTTCAAGGCTGTGAAGGAAGACCTGTCGATAGCCAACCTCTGCCTCGGAGACCCCTACGTGGCTCCGCCGGACGTCGTATGCGAGGCATTCAAGAAGGCCATCGACGACGGTCGTACCCACTATGAGAACGATGCCGGCGCGCCGCGGCTTCGCGAGCTGATCGCCGAGCGGGAGAGCGCCGCGCGGGGTGTCGCGTTCCATCCCTACAACCACCTGGTCGTGACGAACGGCGGCACTAACGGAATCTATTCGATCTCGCGCGCTGTTCTCGACCCCGGCGACGAGGTGCTGCTGCCGGAGCCGATCTGGATTCCCTTCATCGAGATCACCAGGCTCCTCAACTGCACGCCGGTCTTCGTGCCCACGCAGCATGAGGGCAACTACCTGCCGTCCATTGAAGACCTGGAAGCCAGGGTCACCCCGAAGACAAAGATGGTCGTCGTCGTGTCGCCGGGGAACCCGACCGGGGCCGTGTACGACAGGGAGAAGATCGACGAGATCCAGAAGTTCTGCCTGCGCCACGGCCTGTGGCTGCTGCACGACGAGGCGTACAAGGACATCGTGTTCGGCGACCGTCAGCAGCACTCCCTGGTCGGGTATGCCCCCAACGTCATCGGGGTCAGGACGCTGAGCAAGAGCCACGCCATGACGGGCTTCCGGGTCGGATGGGTCATCTCCAGCAACGAGGACCTCATCGACCGGGTCCGGCTCAACGTCGCCTACAACGTGATGTGCGCCTCCACCCCCGGCCAGGTGGCCGCCGTGGCCGCTCTGGAAAAGGCGGCGGACTACCTGGACGAGATCGTCGACGAATACGGCAAGCGCATGCGGTATGCGGCGGAGCGGCTCCAGGACATCGGCTTCGACCTGCACATGCCGACCGGATCCTTCTACCTCTTCCCCCGGCACAACCACCCGGACGACATCGCCCCCCGGCTCCTTGAGGAAGCGAGGGTCGCCGTCGTCGACGGACGCCGTTTCGGACCGTCCGGCGTGGGCCATTTCCGGATCTCATGCAGCGTGGACATGCCCGTCCTGGAAGCCGGCCTCGACCGCATCAGCCAATGGTGGAAGGGCGAGGTCGCAGTCGGCCGCGTCACCCCCGCCTCACGCCCGTAGGGCTGAGCCCCCTACCCCCGCCACGGCGAGAGCCAACCCGGAAAGTGATGGCTGCGGATGAACCGTCTCCTCAGGCAGGCCTCTGCCGCCCTCATCCCCAGCCATCCCCAGGGACGCGTTCTGGCGCTCAGCGCTGTCCTGGATGCCACGAGCACCGGCGCCCTGCTGGGTTCCTTCGTCCTTTACTTCGTCGACGTCGCGCAGATTCCATCGGCCAAGGTAGCGCTGGCCAGTACCATCGCCGGCGCCGCAGCCCTCCTCGTCCCGGTCCCGGTCGGACGGCTCGCCGACCGCTACGGCGCAGCCAGGTTCTACATCCTGCTCCTTGTCCTGCGCGGGCTTGCCGGATTCCTTTACGCGTCCGCGTCCGGCTTCGCATCGTTCGCGGCCATCACTGTCCTGTTCACCACGGCTCACCGGGCCAGCCTGCCCATCCAGCAATCGGCGGTGGTAGCCGCGGTGGGCGGCCAGGAACGGGCCCGGACCATGGCCGCGGTGCGCGCCATCCGCAATGTGGGACTGACGCTCGGTTCCCTCCTCGGTGCCGCCGCCTTCGCGGCAGACCGGCAGACCTCCTTCACGCTCCTGTTTCTGGGTAGCGGCACTCTGTTCGTCGTAGCCGCACTCATCGTCCGGCCGGCCCTGACCCAGTACCAGGACCCTCAAACCCCTGAGCCGATACCGAAAACACCGCGTCAGGTCACAGCCACCGCAAGGTCATCACCGTTCCGGGACCGGTGGTTCATGGCCCTGACCGCCGCCAATGCCGTGTTCTTCCTGCACGACACCCTGCTCTCGGTGATGCTTCCGGTCTGGGTGATCGAGCACACGGACGTGCCGGCCGCTCTCGTACCTCTGCTCAGCGCCGTCAACACGGTGCTGACCGTACTGCTGCAGGTCTACGTCGCCAGATTCGCCGAAGGATTCACCGCAGCCAGACGCCTGCTCCTGCCGGCCGGAACCCTGCTGGTCTGCTGCTGCTTACTGTTCGCTCTTGCCGGATCCGTGCCGGTCGGCTGGGCCGCTGCCGGCATCGTCGTCGCCGTCATCGCGCTTACCGTGGCAGAGAACCTGCATGCGGTTGCCGCCTGGGAGCTGTCAGCAGCGCTGAGCCCCCCATCGGCCCGTACCGAATACCTCAGCACGTTCAGCCTGGCCCTCGCAGGCCAGAAAGCCGCCGGGCCCAGCCTGCTCGTCATCGTCCTCATGCCCCTCGGACCCGCAGCCTGGGCCGTACTGGGAACCGCGTTTGCCGCCGCCACCCTGGCCTCCCGCACCGCCGCCCATCGCAGCGCCGCAGAACGGACAGACGACGGAGAACGCACGATCCCTCATCCCCCACCCCACAACCAGCAAAGCAAGGTGGCGCCGTGACGGAACACGTCCTGATAGTAGGAAGCCCCCGCAGCGGCTGGGACCTGCCGGCCCGAGTACGAAACGCACGGACCGGCACCCGGACCACCCTCATGTGCCGGCTCGACCCCGAACACCTCGCACGCCTCAGCGACATCACAGACCACACAGCCGTCATCGCTCTGCGCACCGACGCCCCCGACAGCGAGTGGACCGCACTCGCCGCAGCCGTCCACGCCCACTCACCGTTCACCCGGATAGTGACCTTCACCGAAACCGACCAGGACCGGTGCGCAGCAATCGGCGCGGCCCTGTCAGTACCGGCCCATTCCCCCAGCACCGTCAGGATGGTGCACGACAAGCAGGCCATGCGCGCTCGCCTCCGGGAAACCGGGGTCGACGACACCCCGAGCGTATTCGTCGCAGACCTTGAGGAAGCACGCACGTTCGTCCGGGTGCACGGCCTGCCGTGCATCGTCAAGCCGGTATCCGGCGCCGGCAGCGTCGGCATCGCGCTGGTGACAGCCGAATCAGAGATCGAACAGGCCGTGCAGCGGGCCACAGCCACAGGCCAGGCGATCATCGAGCCGTTCCATGTAGGCCCCCAGTTCAGCGTCGAGGCCCTCTCCGAGAACGGCGACCACTATGTCGTCGCCGTCACCCGCAAGTTCTCCGACCCTCACACGCTGGTGGAACTCGGCCACATCGTCCCCGCCGACCTCACCGGCGACGAACTCAACAGCATCCGCGACTACGTGCCACGGCTGCTGGCGGCTCTGAACGTCACGTCCGGCCCGACTCACACGGAACTCGTCCTCACTCCCAAGGGCCCCCGGGTGATCGAAACCCACCTCCGCATGGGAGGCGATGAAATACCCCAGCTCATCCACGACGCCACCGGCATTGACCTTCCCGGCTACGTAGCCAGACAAAGCGCCGGCATGAACGTCCTCGACCACCTCAGAACCCAAGCCGCCCAGACCACTCCCGCACGCCACGCCGCCATCTGGTTCGCAAGCCCACCCGCCTCCGGACTCCTCACCTCCATCGACGGCATGGACGAAGCCGGACAAACCCAAGCAGTCACCAGCGTCCAACTACTCATCGATCCCGGAACCCGCATCGGCTCCCTCGACTCCAGCACGTCCCGGCTCGCCTTCGCCCGAGCCATCGCACCCACAGGCCGCCAGGCGGTGGAAGCCGCCAGGCAAGCCATTGCCCGCCTCACCTTCGGCATCCGCATGCAAGCCCGTGACGAAGAGACCATCTGAGACCGGCAGAGACGGCCCGCTAGCCCGCCGCCCATCCGATTCAGAGGCTGCGAGGGCGCCGAGCCTGCCGCCCCTGCTCTTGTTGACCGGCAGTACTGCCACCTTCCCGTCCCGGAGTTCTCTTCACGCGGGCAAAACCCACCTCCCGGATGTCCGTTTTCCGGTTTTGGGTATTGCTTGCTCAGGGTTTCTGTGCTGTGGGGGAGTGTTCTGGAAGTACCAGAGAAGGTACTTCCGACCCCCCACTGGACAGGCAGTGATCCCGATGACGACGACCACTACGGTCTTCCGTAACGGACAGCAGCGTTCCGCGCTGTCTGCCGTGCCGGATGGCGGGCGGCGCGGGTTCAGCCTGCCTCTGGAGTACGGGCCGCTGGCTCCGGCCACCGCCCGGCACGCGGTCCGGCCCGTGCTGGAATCCTGGGGACTGGACGCGGACCGGGTCTACGACACGCTGCTGGTCGTCTCCGAGCTGGTCACGAACGCTGTCACTCACGCGCTTCCGCCGGTCGTCCTGCATCTGCGGGGTTCGGTGGACGCCTCAGGCCGGGTCCAGGTCCATGTCACCGACGGAGGGCCGCGCACAGAAACAGGCCACGGCAACTGGGCCGCCACCCGGCCCGAGGACGAACACGGCCGCGGCGGGCAGATCGTCTCCGCCCTCGCCGGCACCGGGACCGAGGCTGATCTTGACGGGCTGATCGACCACTGGGCAGACCTCGACGCAGCCTGACACCGTCCCGCATCCTGGGAAGCCCCCACACCGGAACAAACGGAAGAGGAGACCGGAAGCCTGTCTCGTCCCACAAAGCCGGAGGCGGCCGTGCGAGCGGACCAGCTGCTGCAAGCCCACACCGTGTGGTGGGGCGGCACTGTCCTGCTCCGCCCCGAGGGAGAACTCGACATCGCCACCGCCCCGCTCCTCGACCAGACCGCCACCTCGGTACTGGCCGCAGAGCCAGACCTCCTCTGCCTCGACCTCACCGCCCTCACCTTCTGCGACATCACCGGCCAGCACGCACTGCGCCGCCTCACCGACCAGACCCACGCCACCCACACCCGCCTGCACCTGACCGGCCTGCACCCCCGCCTGCGCTACACCCTCACCCGGCTGAAAACCCTCTCCCCCTGGAACCCACCCGTCCTCCAGGACTGACAGAGGCGGACTGCTGTCGGCTCAGCCCGGAAGCATCCCGCCCGGGCTGGAGGCCTGACTGACGCCGACCGCTGTGAGCCATCGGAGAGGGTGGGACTCTTGTGTCCCTGGAGCCCTGGCCCGTCCGGCGGCGGCTCGGCCGATCCCGGTCCCGTAGGGACGCGGCAACTCACGGCGGTTCGTCGTGCCCAGCCCGGTCGACGCCTTCAGCAAAGCTCTTCAGGGCGGGGGTCGAGTTCCTGGGCGGTGCCGCAGAGCGAGCACAGCCGGACACCGGGCCGGGCGGCTGCGGCCAGCGCCTGATCCAGCGACAGCAGGGGTGCGCTCTGCGGGGCCTCAGCGCAGTCGACGGTGTGCACCGCTGCCTGTGAACGCCCGCGCCGCCCGCCGAGGTCCTGGAGCACCCATCCGGAAGGCCGGCGGGCACCCTGGACCCGCTCGACGAGCGATGACGACTCCAGACGCTCGATGGGCACCGCGTCGTATGACGTGCCCTCGACCGGGTGCAGGTGATCCTGAGGACGCAGCCACATCCGGTACTCCGCGGGCTCCACACCGCCATCACCGGTGTTCCGGTATACCGGGATCGAGACGAGGTAGACCCACCCGTCGGGTAGTTGCTTCCGTGCGTACAGGCGCCCCACGACCTCCTGCTCACCGTCGGGCAGGAGCACCCGGATCGGCACCGGATCGAATGCGGAGGGCGTCGTCACCTGTCCACCCTAGGCACTTGGTGTTCACGGATTCGGGCGGCACCATTGCTGATTCAGTGGGGGCGATGCCGTGGGGCCCTACCCTGGGGCCACGGCCCGGGTGCCGACTGGTCCTCGCCCCGCCGCCTGTCAGGTCCCCTGCCACCCCCGTGCAGGGGACCTGACAGGCGGCCACGCCCGGCGTCATCCCACCCCGTACCGCATCGAGCACACGGCACCGCCAGAACCGGCGGCCCCGCGGCACCTACACGCCCTCCGTGCCCCGGGCCGCGCGCAGCGCCCCGGGGCACGGAGGGCAAAGTCAGGAAGCCGCCCAGGCCAGCCCGAGCGCGGCGAGCGCGGCGAGCCTGGCGCCAGTCAGCTTCCCGCGCCTGGTCTTGCTGTTGCTCAGAAACACCCCGAGCTTGACCTCCGTGCCGTCCTCCAGCCGCTCTACGTGGGCCCGGGGGACAGTCACAGAGCCCGTACGGGCCTTGTACTGGGCCAGGGCCGCCACGCCCCGCTCAAAGGCCCCCACGGGCGCCGTGGACGCCCCCACGGCCGCCACGGGCACCGCCGGGGCCTCCAGCTCCGGGGCGTGCGGGACGACGCCGATGGCCTCCAGGCGCTCATGCTGGCCCTCCGTCAGGGCCGCCCACACCTTCGGCTGCCGCTGCCGGGCGAGCCACCGGCCGATGTCCATCCCGTGCACCGTCACACCCGGCTCGACGTAGGCCAGGATGCTCTCCTCGGCGAGCATCTCCCGCACCACCGCGTAGTGCCGCTGCCACTCCGCCGGCCACGACGGATTCCAGTCCTCATCGACCTCCCGCAGCGCCGCCTCCCACTCCGGCTTACCCTCCAATGCGCCGGGGCGCCGCAGGTTCGACAGCCACTGCCCCACAGGCCGGCCCAGCACCGTTGCGGACCGGGGCGCGCACAGCGTCCAGTGCTCCTCGTAATACACCCGCGCCGCCGCCAGATTCTCCTGAAACCGCTCGTCCGCGACCGACCACACCATGCCCAGCTTCTCCAGCCGCTCCGCACGCTTACCGGTCATCTGCCCGGCGCCGTACGCGCGCCGCTGCTCCGCGACCCAGGTCCCCAGCGGGAACGCACCCTCCTTGTGCTCGTACGGAACCCTGGCGTGGGACTCACGCTGCGTGAACTGCTTGAGCTTCGCCCAGCCACGCGCCCAGTCCTGCCGCTCCGTGTCGATCACGTTGAACGACACCCAGTCCGCGACCATCACCGGATCACGTGGAGCCGCAAAACGAAGCAGCAGCCGGGATTCCTCCTCGCCTTCCTCAGGCGCCGGACCGATGTTCTCCGACGGCTGCGCCACTGCTTTCTGTGGCTCTTGCGGAATGGCAAGCAATTCGACGGCCTCTTCATCGTGAGCCCGCAACCCCTCCAATACCTTCACCAAAGGCCGGTACGATCCAGAGGTGAACATATCCTCGGGCTTTTCTCCGGGCTGGAGGAATACCGGAACAATAAGAGAGGCGAGTTTTCCCTCTCCCGGCTTCTGACGCAGAGCCCGGCCGATGGCCTGCACGATGTCGTGCGGCGCACCCTTCGGATCGAGGAGAGCCACCGAGTCCACGGCCCGGATGTCGACCCCCTCACCCAGCACCCGGCAGTTCGACAGCACGGCCCGCTGCGCGGTGCTCCCGAACCCTCCCAGCACCTCCCGCCGGCGCTCGGGCACATGCTCACCGCACAGCCAGTCCGCCCACACCCGCTGCGGGTACGCCTCGGGCTGATCCGCGTGCAGCTTCGCCGCCACCCGCACAAGCCCCTCCGCGTACGCCTGCGCCTCCACCGTGCGGTGATGGAACGTGATGCACGTGCTGAGGCTGTGCTGCGCCATCGTGTGCAACAGCGCGGCCTGGAGCGCCCCGAGACGCTCCCCGCGGACCTTCTCGGTGTGCCGCTCCTCGCCCATCAGCCGCTCCGGCGTGACCACCGGGTCCTGGAGCTCCAGCACGATGATCTGATACCGCGCAAGCAGCCCCCGCGACACGGCCGACGCCAAGCTGAGCTTGTACAGAACGGGCCCGAACACCTCCTCATCGTCCATGCTCGCCGCCATCTCACGCGGCAGCGCATCCCGCACCCCTTCCGCGACCTCCCAGTGCGCGGGCCGTTCCTGCCAGATCCGGGGCGTCGCCGTCAGGTACAGCCGACGGTGCGAGGGGATGACGCCCTGGTCGTGGGCGTCGGCCCACGCCTTGCCCATCGAGCCCGAAGTTCGGTGCGCCTCATCGACCACGGTGAGGTCCATCGGCGCCAGTTGCTGGCCGTAGGAGCCCTCGAACGCCTCCGCCAGGGCTCCCAGAGACGCGTACGTCCCGAAGATGGTCACCGGCCCCGTTCCGTGCCACAGAGCGAGCTGCACCGGGTTCGTCGTCGACCGGACCTTGAGACTCCACAGCTCCGGGTCGTCCTGGAGCGAGCACACCGCAACCGCCGGCCCCGCATGCCCCGCCGCCCGCCACGCCGAAACGGTCTGCGTCAGCAGGTCCAGCGTCGGCACCAGAACCAACACACGGCCCTTGGGAGCAAGGCGCTTCGCCGACGCGGCCGCAATGATGGTCTTTCCCGTCCCACACGCGGCGTGCACCTGTCCGCGCAGACCGCCCCACGGAATACCACCCGGCGGAATATCGAAACCGCGCACAATGGCTGTAACGGCCTCGATCTGATGGTCACGCAATTTCACGGCCATGCCCCATGTTCTCCTTTTCGCGGAATTCGGCGCGTAATCAGAAAGGGAATCCCGGTGCGAGATACGCGGCCCGGGGGTGTGGTGTCTGATCCCAGACTCTACACAGCATCCATGCGTGATGCATCACTCTCGCGTCAACTTCGCCCCTCAGTGTGAAGCATGACTCGATCATGCCCGCGACAGGCCGATTGTCCTGTATGCTGACAGGGCATCATCGAGCTTGACACCCCACCTCAAAGGGTGGGGGAGGGGTTCGGGTGGAGCGCAGCGGAGCCCGTCACTTCGGTTGAGGCCGGCACCCTGTCGGGCCGATGGTCCGTCAGTCCCGTTTGTGGGGTGGTGGCTGGGATTCCCAGTCTCTGCACAGGCCCGCATGTGATGCACTCCCTTGTAGCCAGCCTAGGCGGCCGCGCTTGCGCGGGTGCCTTTCAATTCGCGCTTGCGAGAATTGCCCCGCCTTTCGAATTCCGCTTGCGGAATTCCATTCCGGCGCTTGCGCCGGAATCCGAATTGCGCTTGCGCAATTCGCACTCTATGCCCC
>NZ_JBHTSA010000168.1:0-497 GCF_042795405.1 Streptomyces sp. NPDC056480
CGGTGATACCGGGTTCAGGCCCTCTTCCGTGTCTCCAGGACCCCTCACACGCCGTTCTGGGGCCCTGACAGGGCGTACACAGGGCCGGGCGGGGTCCTCGGCCCGCGCGCGGTACGCCGAGCGGGGTCCGGCACACGCCGAAGGCCGCGCCCCCCGAGGGGGAACGCGGCCTTTCGGTACGGAGCGCCGGGGGACAGCTACCGCAGGCGGGCCATGAGGGCGTGCTCGACCAGGGTGATGAGCGCGCTCTTGGCGTCGGCGCGGTGCCGGGCGTCCGTGGTGATGATGGGGGTGTCCGGGCCGATCTGGAGGGCCTCGCGGACCTCCTCCGGCTGGTACGGCTGGTTCCCGTCGAAGCCGTTGAGGGCGATGACGAACGGCAGGCCGCTGTTCTCGAAGTAGTCGACCGCGGGGAAGCAGTCGGCGAGGCGGCGGGTGTCGACGAGGACGACGGCGCCGATGGCGCCGCGGACCAGGTCGTCCCACATGAACCAGAA
>NZ_JBHTSA010000168.1:596-14158 GCF_042795405.1 Streptomyces sp. NPDC056480
AGCGGTCCTGGCCCGGCGTACCGAAGAGGTACAGGATCAGGTCCTGGTCCAGGGTGATGCGGCCGAAGTCCATGGCGACGGTCGTCGTCGTCTTGTCGCCGGTGTGCGTGAGGTCGTCGATGCCCGCGGACGCAGACGTCATGACGGCCTCGGTACGCAGCGGGTTGATCTCCGAGACGGCGCCGACGAACGTGGTCTTGCCCACGCCGAAGCCACCCGCCACCACGATCTTCGCGCTGGTGGTTGAACGGGCCGCGCCGCCGCTAGAGCTTGCGAAGTCCACTGAGCACCCTTTCGAGCAGTGTCACGTCTGGCTGACCGCCGGCGGCCTCGTCGCCGCCCGGCTGGTGGATGGCGACGAGCCCGGCCTCTGCCAGGTCGGCCACGAGGATTCGGGCGACGCCGAGGGGGATGGAGAGAAGGGCCGAGATCTCGGCGACCGACTTGATCTCGAAGCACAGCCGGCAGATCCGCTGGTGCTCGGGCAACTGGCCCTGCAGCCGGGACGGATCGGCCGTCGTGCTGACCAGCGCCTCGATGGCGAGCTGGTAGCGCGGCCGGGTCCGGCCGCCGGTCATCGCGTACGGACGGACCAGCGGGTTGTGCCCGCCGCCGGAGCTGCTGGAGCCTGCGGCGGACGGGGCACGCGAGGAGCCCTGCGCACCCGCGGGCTGGGCGTGAGGCTGCCGATAGGGCTGCGAAACGCCCTGTCTGCTCGGGGCGGAGGGAAAGTTGAACCGGTTCTGCGCGGTGTCGCCGAGCGGCGCCTGGTGCGCGTCATAACCGTTGTAGGGGCTTGAGCCCGGTGGTGTTCCCACGTCTCCTCCTCCGACTGCCTCGCGGTCCATGTCCCTTGGACCCGCGCCACCGCACCTTACGGGGCGGTGGCGCGAAACGCACTGTCTGTCTGTTAGTTGAGAAGACTTCCCTGAAGCTCCGCCCGGAGGTCGGGAGTCAGGACGGTGCCCGCGCGGTCCACGAGAAGTGCCATCTCGTAGCCCACGAGACCGATGTCGGCCTCGGGGTGGGCGAGTACGGCCAGCGAGGAGCCGTCCGAGATCGACATGATGAAGAGGAAGCCGCGCTCCATCTCCACCACGGTCTGATTGACCGCACCACCCTCGAAGATCCGGGACGCGCCCGCGGTCAGCGAGGTCAGTCCGGAGGCGACGGCCGCCAGCTGGTCGGCGCGGTCACGGGGGAAACCCTCGGACATCGCCAGCAGGAGTCCGTCGGCGGAGACCACCACCGTGTGCGACACCCCAGGGGTGTTGTCCACGAAGTTGGTGATCAACCAGTTCAGATTCTGCGCCGCCTGGCTCATGCTCACACTAACGCTCCTGGTTGTAGGTACTGCCCGGGCCGAGGCCCGATCCGTTCGTGTCCGTTCCCGCGCTGCGTCCCTGCTGGACGCCGCGGCGCAGGTTGCTCAACCTGCCCCGTACGTCCTCGGGTGCGCGGGAGACCTGGGGGCCGCCCTGCGGGGTCTGCTCCGCCGTGCCCTCGACCAGGTTGGCCTTCGGGACCCGGCGGGGAAGACCGGACGAGGTGACCCCGCCCGCCTTCGGGTCCTTGAGCTTCCCGGCCCGCTGCCAGCGCTCGTCGTTGGTCGAGCGCCATTCGTCGGTGGGGTCGGCTTCGTTCTGCTGCTGCTCCTGCGCCGGCTGCGCGGGCTTCGCCTGCTGCGGTGCCTGCTGCTGCGGCGCCTGCTGGGTCGGCGAGGCGACGCTGCCGCGGCGCGGCAGTCCGGCGTCGGTCAGCGCGTGACCGGCGTCCGGGGCGGCACTCGGGGTCGGACCCGGACGGTCGAAGCCTACGCGGTCGTGGGCCTGTTCGGGAGCGCTCGGAGCAGATTCCGATTCCGCTCCGAACGGCTGCTGGTAGCCACCCTGGTAAGCGCTCTGATCCTGCCAGGTTCCCTGGTGGGACTGGGTATCGAACGCATTGCCGTACTGCTGGTGTTCGGTTCCCGAGGTCTCGTACGAAGCTTCCGCATAGCCCTGCTGCGGATAGCCCTCGTAGCCCTGCTGCGGGTACGCGTAGCCGTCCTGCTGCTGCGGGAACCCGGCCGCGTACTCCTGGCCGTACCCCTGCGCCTGCTGCTGGCCGTACTCCTGCGCCGGGGCGTACTGCTCGGCCGGGTACTCCTGACCCTGCTGCTGCCCGTACTCCTGGCCCTGGTGCTCGCCCTGCTGCGCGTACTCCTGGCCCTGCTGCCCGTACTCGTCCGGCTGCTCCGCCTCGTCGCGGAAGAGCGGCCGGTCGCCACCCTGGGCCTGGGCCTCCAGGGCGGCACGCCGCCCCTCGCGCTTCAGCGAGCGGTTGACCGGGTCGAGCTGACGCTCCTCCTCGGCCGGCTGCTCGTAGCGGGAGTCGTCGAAGCCGAGGTCGGCGGCGGTCAGCATCGGCTGCTGCTGCGGCGGAGCGGCCTCGAAGGCGCTCGGCTGCTGCTGCTGCGGAATGATCTGGGAGACCGTGAAGTCGTCCTGGAGCGGCTGCTCGCCACCGCCACCGTGCGTGATCGCGTCCGGCAGCATGACCAGCGAGGTCGTACCGGCCTGCTCGCCCGAGGGGCGCAGCTGGACCCGGATGCCGTGGCGGTCGGCGAGCCGGCCGACCACGAAGAGGCCCATGCGCTGGGAGACGGCCGCGTCCACGGTCGGCGGGTTGGCCAGCTTGTGGTTGATGTCCGCGAAGTCCTCGGCGGTGAGGCCGATGCCCTTGTCGTGGATCTCGACCATCACACGGCCGTCGGGAAGACGGGTCGCGGTGACGCGGACCTTGGTCTGCGGGGAGGAGAACGTGGTGGCGTTCTCCAGGAGCTCGGCGAGCAGGTGCACGAGGTCGGTCACGGCCTGGCCGTGGATCTCGGCCTCCGGCACGCCCGCCAGCTCGATGCGCTCGTACTGCTCCACCTCGGAGGAGGCGGCGCGCATGACGTCGACCAGCGGGACCGGCTGGTCCCAGCGGCGGCCCGGCTCCTCGCCGGCGAGGACGAGGAGGTTCTCGCCGTTGCGGCGCATACGGGTCGCCAGGTGGTCCAGGCGGAAGAGGTTCTCCAGCTGGTCCGGGTCGGCCTCGTTGTTCTCCAGGTCGGTGATGAGGGTCAGCTGGCCCTCGATCAGCGACTGGTTGCGGCGCGAGAGGTTGGTGAAGATCGCGTTGACGTTGCCCCGGAGCATGGCCTGCTCGGCGGCGAGCCGGACGGCCTCGCGGTGGACCTGGTCGAAGGCGCGGGCGACCTCGCCGATCTCGTCCTGCGTGTCGATCGGGATCGGCTGCACGCGGGTGTCGACGCGGCCGGGCTCCGTACGGGACAGCTGATCGACCAGCATCGGCAGACGCTGCTCGGCGATGCCGAAGGCGGCGGTGCGCAGCTGCTGCATCGCGCGGCTCATCTGGCGGGCCATCATCCCGGCGAGGATGAAGGCGGCGAGCAGGGCGATGACGACGATGCCACCGTTGACCCAGGCGTCCGTCTTGGCCTCGTCGGAGATCTTGATCGCCTCGGCCACGGCCTTGTCGACCAGGGCCTTCTCGACCTCGGAGTAGCCCTCGAACTTGGCGGTGGCGATCGCGATCCAGGTCTCGGCCGTGATGCCCTTGGCCTTGAGCGACGCGAGGCCCTCGGGGTCCTTGGCGGTGCCGATCGCGGTGGCCGCGCCCGAGTAGACGGAGCCGTCCTTGCCCTTGGGCAGGTCGAGGCCGGCGGCCTGCATCTGCTTGGCGCCCTCGGCGGCCTTGCCCGCCATGACCTTCTTCAGCATCTCGACGTCCTCGGGCATACCACCGGAGGAGAACTCGCCGAGGGCGATCTGCTCCAGGTAGTTGTACGAGTTGAACGCCACGGACTGCTGGGCGAAGACGGCCTCGGTGCGGCTGGGCCGGACCAGGAGCTGGGTGCCTATGGAGCGCTGGAGGGACTCGGCGCCCTTGGCCAGCTGGATGGCGTAGACGCTGCGGCCGTAGGCCGTGACGTTGCCGGTGCCGAGGCCGAGCTCGTTGGAGAACTCGGTGAGGTAGTGCTGGACGCCGGTGTACTGGAGCTGGGTGTTCACCGGGTCGAGGGAGCGGGTGTACGCGGCCTTGCGCAGCGCCTCGAGCTTCGGCTCCTCCTCCCGGAAGAGGTTCAGCCGGCGCTCCAGGCCCTGGCCCGAGGGCAGGTCCTTGGCGGCCTCGTCGAACTTCACCTTGGCGGCGTCGGTCGCGGCGTACGCCTTCGTGACCTCGTCGCTCTTGCGGTCCTCGGCGGTCTTCGCCGCCAGCAGGGGAGCCGCGGTCAGGTCGCGCTCGTTGAGAAGGGCGGTGCTGTACTCCGAGGCGGCGCGCACGATGAGCGCCGTCTTCTCGGCGTCCTGCGCCTCCTGCCAGGTGTCGATCGACCCCTTGACCTGGAAGCCGCCCATGACGAGGCCGACCAGCACGGGTATGCAGAGGATCGCGTTCAGCCTGGTGGGCACCCGCCAGTTGCGGGGCGAAAGCTTGCTGGAGCTGCCCGGTGCGGGGGCCACGGCAGGCTGCGTCACGGGCACGTCCGCGGGCGACATCGCCGTCCGCGACGGCGGGGTGAAGTTGCCCCGTGTCTCCTGCTCCGCGGAGCTTTCCTTGCTGCGCCTCACTCGACCAACAACCTCTCGGCGTCGGCACCTACGTTGTGCCGGTGTTTCGTTCAGGGCCGTACTACTCGGGAGTTCATGAATTGCAGCACGTGAAGGGGGTCGGTTCCAAACAGTGGGATGCGGCCGGTTTCACGGGCCTGCGCCTCGTATAAAACGGGCATAAAGAGCGAGCCCCGTCAAAAGACGGGGCTCAGGTGAGCGCAGCGACACCGATCGGATGCGTCGGGTGTCCGAGGCGCCCCAATTCTCTGTCGAAATGTTATGAACGCGCGGGCGGCCGTGTCCAATGACACAGACCGCCCCTCGCGGCGGCAGAGGACGACCGGGATGGCCGTCCGGCTACTTGAGCCGGGCCATGAGGGCGTGCTCGACCAGGGTGATGAGCGCGCTCTTGGCGTCGGCGCGGTGCCGGGCGTCCGTGGTGATGATGGGGGTGCCGGGGCCGATCTGGAGGGCCTCGCGGACCTCCTCCGGCTGGTACGGCTGGCTGCCGTCGAAGCCGTTGAGGGCGATGACGAACGGCAGGCCGCTGTTCTCGAAGTAGTCGACGGCCGGGAAGCAGTCGGCGAGGCGGCGGGTGTCGACGAGGACGACGGCGCCGATGGCGCCGCGGACCAGGTCGTCCCACATGAACCAGAAGCGGTCCTGGCCCGGCGTACCGAAGAGGTACAGGATCAGGTCCTGGTCCAGGGTGATGCGGCCGAAGTCCATGGCGACGGTCGTCGTCGTCTTGCCACCGGTGTGCGTGAGGTCGTCGATGCCCGCCGAGGCGGACGTCATGACGGCCTCGGTACGCAGCGGGTTGATCTCGGAGACGGCGCCGACGAACGTGGTCTTGCCCACGCCGAAGCCACCCGCCACCACGATCTTCGCGCTGGTGGTCGAACGGGCCGCACCGCCGCTAGAGCTTGCGAAGTCCACTGAGCACCCTTTCGAGCAGAGTCACGTCCGGCGTGCCGCCGGTCTCTCCGTTGCCCGGCTGGTGGATCGCCACCATGCCGGCCTCCGCCAGGTCGGCGACGAGGATGCGGGCGACACCGAGGGGCATCGACAGCAGCGCCGACACCTCGGCCACCGACTTGACCTCGCGGCACAGGTGGCAGATCCGCTGGTGTTCCGGGAGGAGCGTGGCGAGGTGCGCCGGGTCGGCCGTGGTGCTGACCAGCGCCTCGATGGCGAGCTGGTAGCGCGGCCGGGTCCGGCCGCCGGTCATCGCGTACGGACGCACCAGCGGCTGGTCGCCCTCATGTCCGTACTCGTCGACTGAGGCGCCGTACGGATCGTGAGAGGCGGGGGGCGGGGTCATGAATCCTCCGGGCGTGACAGCAAACCTTCTGCCGTCTGATGGGGCCGGTGGGGGGCCGGGTGGGGCGGCCGGACGGATAACGGTGCCAGGGCGGTACGGAGGGGCGTACCGCCCTGTCGATCGGTCGTGCGGTGGGGTTCTGTCCCGGAGGCGAACCGGCTAGTGGAGCAGGCTTCCCTGGAGCTCCGCGCGGAGATCCGGGGTGAGGACACTGCCGGCCCGGTCGACCAGCAGCGTCATCTCGTAGCCCACGAGGCCGATGTCGCACTCGGGGTGTGCGAGCACGGCCAGCGAGGAACCGTCGGAGACCGACATGAGGAAGAGGAAGCCGCGCTCCATCTCCACCACGGTCTGCGCGACGGGGCCCCCCTCGAAGATCCGGGACGCACCCGCGGTCAGCGAGGTCAGTCCGGACGCGACCGCCGCCAGCTGGTCGGCACGGTCGCGGGGGAATCCTTCGGACATGGCCAGCAGGAGTCCGTCGGCGGAGACCACCACCGTGTGGGACACCCCAGGGGTGTTGTCCACGAAGTTGGTGATCAACCAGTTCAGATTCTGCGCCGCCTGGCTCATCGCGTTCAACTAACGCTCCTGCTGATGGTTCGGACCGAGGTGGTGATTACCCGTGGTCGAGTTACCTGCCTGCCGGCCCTGCTGGATACCGCGGCGCAGATTGGTCAGCCGGCCGCGGACGTCGTCGGGTGCACGCGAGACCTGGGGGCCGGCCGTGTGGGCCTGCTCCTGTGCGGTCCCGGGTACGAGGTTGGCCTTCGGCACACGCCGGGGAAGACCAGAGGTGGTGACACCGCCGGCCGCGGGCTTGCGCACCCGCTCGGCCTGGCGCACCAGCTCGTCGTTGGGCGAGGTCCGCCAGGCGGCCCCGCCGTTCTGGCGACCGTCGGCCGGGTCACCGGCCGGACGCTGCGCCGGAGCGGACGGCTGCGGCGCGGCCGGGGCCTGCGCCTGCTGCTGTGCCTGCTGCTGCGCCTGCTCCTGGTGGAACCAGTTCGTCTCGAGCGTGTCGTACAGCGGCGTACGGCCGTCGCCCGCGCCCGCCGGCGGCAGCGCCTCCGGACGGCGCGGCTGCTGGAGCTGCGGCTGCTGGCCCTGCGGCTGACGCTGCTGCGGCGGGACCGGCTCCGGGCGCTGGGCGCCGAAGTCGCCGCCGGTGCGCTGGCGCGGGGCCGGCGGCTGCGGGGCCTGCTGCTGCGCCTGCGGTACGTAGGGCTGCCGGCCGAACTGCTGCTGCTGGCCGCCCTGGTAGCCCTGCTGCTGAGGGGCCTGCTGCGGGCCGCCGGCGTCGGGCCGTGCGAACTGGCCGGTGGAGCCGGGGCCCTGCGGGGCGCCGAAGTCGGGGCGCGGGAACTGCGCCGTCGACGCCGGGTCCTGGACACCGCCCTGGTACACCTGCGGGGCCTGCTGCTGCGGGGCCTGCTGCGGGCGGCCCTGCGACTGGGGCGCACCGAAGTCGGGGCGCGGGAACTGGCCCGTGGACCCGGGGCCCTGGGGCGCCGGGGCCGCGAACGAGCCGGTCGTCTCGGGGTCCTCGTGGCCGCGCGGGGCGTCCAGCGGGGACATCTCCTGCTGCGGGCGGCGGACCGGCTGCTGGCCCTGGTCGTTGCCCCAGCTCGCCGCCTGCGGGCGCTGCGCCTGGGGGTTGCCCCCCGGCAGCTCGGCGCGCGGGAACTCGTACCCGCCGGTCTGCTGGGCACCGGGGCCCTGACCCTGACCCTGCGGTGCGTGCTGCGGAGCGCCGGGTCCGGCCTGCGGGGAGCCCTGGCTGCCCCACACGTCCGTGCGGGACGGGATGGCGCTCGCGGCGCCGCCGATGAGACCGCCGCCACCGGGGCCCGGCCGCAGCGCGTCGCCGCCCTGCGGGGCCTGCGGCGCCTGCGGCAGCTGACCGGTCCGGTCGAGCGAGGCGTTCTGCGGCTGCGGGGTACGGGACTGCGGGGCGCCCTGCGGGCCCCCGGCGAGCGGCGCACCGTCACGGGCGGGCAGCGCGGCCCGGGGACCGCTCGTACCGACCTGGCCGCGCGGAGCGCCGCCGCCGAGCAGGCCGCCCGAGGGCGCACCGCCCTGGCCCGGACGTCCACCGGGGCCACCGGCCGCGCCGGGACCGGCGGGAAGCCGGCCGCCCGGGGCGGAGGCACCCGGAGGCATCGCGCCCTGGCCGCCGGCACCCGGCTTGGGCATCGGCTTCTTGCCGCCCTGGGCGACGTCGACCGGCAGCATGACGAGCGCGGTGGTGCCGCCCGAGTCGGAGGGGCGCAGCTGGATGCGGATGCCGTGTCGCAGGGACAGGCGGCCGACCACGAAGAGACCCATGCGGCGGGAGACGGAGACGTCCACGGTGGGCGGCGAGGCGAGCCGCTCGTTGATCGCGGCGAGGTCCTCGGGGGAGAGGCCGATGCCGGTGTCGTGGATCTCGACGAGCACCCGGCCGTCGGGCAGCGCGTGACCGGTGACCCGGACCTTCGTCTGCGGCGAGGAGAACGAGGTGGCGTTCTCGAGCAGCTCGGCGAGGAGGTGGACGAGGTCGTTGACGACCCGGCCGGCGACCTCGGTCGCGGGGACCGAGGCGAGTTCGATGCGCTCGTACTGCTCCACCTCGGAGGCGGCGGCACGGAGCACGTCGACCAGCGGGACCGGGCGGGTCCAGCGGCGGCCGGGCTCCTCACCGGCGAGGACGAGGAGGTTCTCACCGTTACGGCGCATACGCGTCGCGAGGTGGTCGAGCTTGAAGAGCGAGGACAGCTGGTCCGGGTCGGCCTCGCGCGACTCCAGTTCGGAGATGAGCGAGAGCTGACGCTGGATGAGGCCCTGGGAACGGCGCGAGAGGTTGGTGAACATCGCGTTGACGTTGCCCCGGAGGAGGGCCTGCTCGGCGGCGAGACGGACGGCCTCGCGGTGCACGTCGTCGAAGGCCGCGGCCACCTGGCCGATCTCGTCCCGGGAGTGCACACCGACGGACTCGACGGAGGTGTCGACGTCCTGCGGGTCGGACTCGGAGAGCTGCTTGACCAGCTCGGGCAGGCGTTCCTGGGCGACCTTGGTCGCGGTGTCCTGGAGCCGGCGCAGCGAGCGGATCATGGACCGGGCCACGACGAAGGCGCCGATGAGCGAGACGCCGAGGACGAGGAGGATCAGCGCACCGTTGACGATGGCGTCCCGCTGCGACTCCTGGCGGAGCTCACGGGCCAGGCTCTCCATGTCGCCGAGCAGACCGCGCTCGATGCGGTTCATGGTGGCGATCTTGGTGCCGTACTCGTCGGTGAAGTTGAGGTGGCCGCGCTTGGGGCCGCTCTTCATCGCGTTGTCCATGTTGAGGACACGCTCGGCGTACTTCTCCGCGGCGGTGATCGACGGGTTGCCGCTGTTCAGGGACGCGAGCCGCTCGGTGGCGTCGCCGCCGGTCGACTCGTAGATCGCCTGGAAGGACTGGAGCTCGCGGCCCTCGGAGTTGAGCGCGGCCTCGGCGTAGAGGCGGTCACCCTGCTGGATGTCGCCGGAGGTCCGGTCGCTCGGCGGCAGCGCGGCGGCGATGATCGCCTGCTGGATGGAGGCGTACTCCTTGGCGGACGAGAACGCGGCGAGCGCGCGGGTCCGCTTGATCATCTCGGGGTTGCTGGTCGCCTGGGCCATGTCCTGGGACAGGCTGAGCAGCGAGCGGATGAGACGGCTGTACGCCTCGACCGTCACCGAGTGGGAGACGTCCTTCTCGTACGCGTTGCTCCGGATCGTGTGCAGACCGCTGACCTGCGAGGCGATCTGGTTGACGTTCTGCCGGATGCTGCGCAGCGCCTCGTCGCCCTCGGTGGCCGGGATGGCCTCCGTGGCCTGGAGGAAGGCCTTGTACTCGAGGTCCGTCTTCCGGCGCGGGTTGGCGACCTGGTAGTCGCTGACCGGGCGGCTGTTGGAGAGCGGACCCGCGGAGAGGTCGCGCTCGGACTGGAGGGCCTGCGCGAGGTCGGTGGCCTCACGGGTCAGCTTGGTGAGCAGCTGCATGTGGTCGAGCTGCTCCATGTCCTGGAGCGACTCGCTGATGCGGATGCCGCCCAGGGTGGTCGCGGCGACCACGGGGAGGGTGAGGAGCGCGACCAGGCGCGTGGAGATGCGCCAGTTGCGCAGGGCTATTCGAGGTCCGACCTCGTTCTCGGCCCGGACCTTGGGGGGTGTGTCGGACGGGTCGGCGGACGCGGCCGCGGCGCTCGTGCGCCTGCCGCCGTCACCGCCCTCGCCGGACGGGCCCTGACCCTGGTTCGGGGTGTGCGAGGCCGAGGGACCGCGGTCGGTCCCGGCACGCGGTTCCTGCTCCGCCGGAGCATCCGCTCGGCCCTGACGGGCCTGGGGAGACCCCGAGCCATCCCTCTTGAAACGTCCCTGCACTAGCGTCGCAACCTCTGGACCAGGCGTCCTTCCGGATGAACGGAGAGGACGGTGTCGGTGTCAATCGGGGTGCGTGGAGGGCACCCCAGGTGGTCGTCGGTGACCGGCGCAGCTCCCCCTTCCCCGCCACTAGGCCGGCGCTGCGTTGCGCCCCCTGCGCGCCGGCTTGAAACCCGCGGCGGTGCGTGGAATTCCAGCACAGTGCCGGACCTCCAACAAGGGCCGCGTGTCGCGCCGGGAGGGTCATGACAACCCGTACGCAGAACGTCACCCCACGTAGAAGATGATCACGGAGGATTCGGACTTTTCCTCTCCAATGACTGCGCGTACCCGTGTGTCCCAGTCGACATGATCAGGAGCGGAATAGAGCATTCAGTGGCGTAATGTCCCTTTCCGTGGCGACAGGCGACGGTCCGTAATGCCCGGAATATGTTGCCCGTGGTGAGCAAACTCACACGATGATCGATGTCTTAGCCATGCATTCGAAGGGAATCGCATGTTTAGCCTGACGCTTTACACCCCCTCGCGCCCGAACGCGGCGCCCGTTCCGGAACAAGGTCAGATCACCGCGATGAAGACGACGACGCCCGGCACCACGGCCAACCCCCGCCGTTCCACCCTCGTCCACCTCTCGGACGCCGCAGAGCTCGGCCGGGTCGCCCTGCCCGAGTACGCGGTCGCGCTGCCGGCGAAGACGGCCAACCCGCGCCGCACCGTCCTCATGCAGCCCCCGGCCCCGTACCAGCCCCAGCCCTACGCCTCCGCGTCCCGCTGAAGCCACCCCCGGAGCCACCCGCGTCATCCTTGTCACGGGCCCGGTGACATCGCCGGTCGGCCGCCCCGCGCCGCGTTAGCCTGGAGCGTCAGACTCCAGCCAGCACCAAGTGAGGGGCGACAGCACTCGTGCGCATCGCCAGATTCTCCATCGACGGCAATGTGGCCTTCGGCGCCGTCGAGGGCGAGGGAACCGTCGAGTCCGGCGGCCTCGTCCTCGACATCATCAAGGGCATCCCGTACACCGACTTCGAACTCAGCGGCACCAAGGTCCCGCTGAGCAAGGTACGGCTCCTGCCGCCCGTGCTCCCCAACAAGGTCGTGGCCATCGGCCGCAACTACGCGGAGCACGCCGCCGAACTCGGCAACGAGGTCCCCGACGTCCCCGTCGCCTTCTTCAAGCCCACCACCTCGGTGATCGGCCCCGGCGACGCCATCGAGTACCCCTCCTTCTCCAACGAGCTGCACCACGAGGCCGAACTGGCCGTGGTGATCGGCCGTATGTGCCGCGAGGTGCCCCGCGAGCGCGTGAAGGACGTCATCTTCGGCTACACCTGTGCCAATGACGTCACCGCCCGCGACGCCCAGCAGCGCGAGAAGCAGTGGGCCCGCGCCAAGGGCTTCGACACCTCCTGCCCGCTGGGCCCCTGGGTCGAGACGGACCTGAGCATCGCTGCCGCGAGCGACCTGACCATCCAGGCCACGGTCAACGGCGAACAGCGCCAGCTGGGTCGGACGAGCGACATGATCCGCTCCATCGAGGACCTGGTCGTCCACATCACCGAGGCCATGACGCTGCTCCCCGGAGACGTCATCCTCACCGGCACCCCCGCCGGGGTCGGCCCCCTCAACGTCGGCGACGAGGTCGCCGTCACCATCGAAGGCATCGGCACTCTCACCAATAGGGTGATCAAGCGTGGCTAACCCGAACTCCCCCAAGCTCTCGGCTTCGCTCGAGCAGGGGGGACCCCCTCGCGTCCGTTTCTGTCCCTCGCCGACCGGCAACCCCCACGTGGGCCTGGTCCGCACCGCTCTCTTCAACTGGGCCTTCGCCCGGCACAACGAGGGCACCATGGTCTTCCGCATCGAGGACACCGACGCTGCGCGCGACTCCGAGGAGTCGTACAACCAGCTGCTCGACTCCCTGAAGTGGCTCGGCCTCGACTGGGACGAGGGTCCGGAGGTCGGCGGCCCGCACGCCCCGTACCGCCAGTCGCAGCGGATGGACATCTACAAGGACGTCGCCGACAAGCTCCTCGCCGGCGGGTACGCGTACCCCTGCTACTGCACCACCGAGGAGCTCGACGAGCGCCGCGCCGCCGCCCGCGCCGCCGGCCGCCCCTCCGGCTACGACGGCCACTGCCGCGACCTCACCGCCGAGCAGAAGGCGGCGTACGAGGCCGAGGGCCGCGCGTCGATCGTCCGCTTCCGGATGCCCGACGAGCCGATCACCTTCACCGACCTGGTCCGCGGCGAGCTCACCTTCACCCCGGAGAACGTGCCGGACTACGGCATCCTCCGGGCCAACGGCGCCCCGCTGTACACCCTGGTCAACCCGGTCGACGACGCGCTGATGGAGATCACCCACGTCCTGCGCGGCGAGGACCTGCTCTCCTCCACCCCCCGCCAGGTCGCGCTCTACAAGGCCCTGATCGAGCTGGGCGTCGCCAAGGAGATCCCCTCCTTCGGCCACCTGCCGTACGTGATGGGCGAGGGCAACAAGAAGCTCTCCAAGCGCGACCCGGAAGCCTCCCTCAACCTCTACCGGGAGCGCGGCTTCCTCCCCGAGGGTCTGCTGAACTACCTCTCGCTCCTCGGCTGGTCCTTCTCGGCCGACCAGGACATCTTCACCATCCCCGAGATGGTGGCGGCGTTCGACATCGCCGACGTCAACGCCAACCCGGCGCGCTTCGACCTCAAGAAGGCCGAGTCGATCAACGCCGACCACATCCGCATGCTGGACGTGAAGGCGTTCGCCGAGGCCTGTGAGCCCTGGCTGCGGGCCCCCTTCGCCAACTGGGCGCCCGAGGACTTCGACCGGACCGCCTGGGAGGCCATCGCGCCGCACGCCCAGACCCGCGTCACCGTCCTCTCGGACATCACGGCCAACGTGGACTTCCTCTTCCTTTCGGAGCCGGTCTTCGACCAGCCCTCGTGGGACAAGGCGATGAAGGGCGAGCCCGCGGCCCTCCTCACCACCGCCCGCGAGAAGCTCGAAGGCGCCGACTGGAGCGACCCCGAGTCCCTCAAGAACGCCGTGCTGGCCGCCGGCGAGGCCCACGGCCTCAAGCTCGGCAAGGCGCAGGCCCCGGTCCGCGTGGCGGTCACCGGCCGCACGGTCGGCCTGCCCCTCTTCGAGTCCCTGGAGATCCTGGGCAAGGAGAAGACCCTGGCCCGCATCGACGCGGCGCTGGCGAAGCTGTCGGCCTGACGGCTTCCGGCGGACAGCGAGGGGCGGCGGCCGCGGAGGCCGC
>NZ_JBHTSA010000169.1:0-14154 GCF_042795405.1 Streptomyces sp. NPDC056480
CCCCCTCCGGGGCGGGCACACGGCCCTGACGCTCTGACGAGCAGCGGTTACGCGCCGATGGCGTGCAGACCGCCGTCCACGTGGATGATCTCGCCCGTGGTCTTCGGGAACCAGTCCGAGAGCAGCGCGACGACGCCGCGGCCGGCCGGCTCCGGGTCCGAGAGCTCCCACTCCAGCGGGGAACGGCTGTCCCACACGGCCGCCAGCTCGCCGAAGCCGGGGATCGACTTCGCGGCCATCGAACCGATCGGACCCGCCGAGATCAGGTTGCAGCGGATGTTCTGCTTGCCCAGGTCACGCGCCATGTAGCGGCTGGTGGCCTCCAGGGCGGCCTTGGCCGGGCCCATCCAGTCGTACTGCGGCCAGGCGAACTTCGCGTCGAAGGTGAGGCCGACGACCGAACCGCCCTCGCTCATCAGCGGCAGCAGCGCCATCGTCAGCGACTTCAGGGAGAAGGCGGAGACGTGCATGGCGGTGGCCACGGACTCGAACGGCGTGTTGAGGAAGTTGCCGCCGAGCGCGTCCTGCGGCGCGAAGCCGATGGAGTGCACGATGCCGTCGAGGCGGTCGCCCAGGTGCTCACGGACCTGGCCCTCGAGGCGGGCGAGGTGCTCGTCGTTCGAGACGTCGAGCTCCAGGACCTTCACCTTGTCGGGGTGCGGCAGCTTCTTGGCGATGCGCTCGGTCAGCGTCGGCCGCGGCCAGGCGGTGAGGATGATCTCCGCGCCCTGCTCCTGGGCCAGCTTCGCGGTGTGGAAGGCGATGGAGGACTCCATCAGCACACCGGTGATGAGGATGCGCTTGCCCTCGAGAATTCCGCTCATGGTCAGTGACCCATGCCCAATCCGCCGTCAACCGGGATGACGGCTCCAGTGATGTACGAGGCGTCGTCGGAGGCGAGGAACTTCACCGCGGCGGCGATCTCCTCCGGCTGGGCGTAGCGGCCCAGCGGCACCTGGGACACGATGCCCGCGCGCTGCTCGTCGGTGAGCACCGCGGTCATGTCGGTGTCGACGAAACCAGGGGCGACGACGTTGAAGGTGAGGTTGCGCGAGCCCAGCTCACGCGCGAGGGAACGGGCGAAGCCCACCAGGCCGGCCTTGGAGGCGGCGTAGTTGGCCTGGCCCGCGGAGCCCAGCAGGCCGACGACCGAGGAGATCAGGACGACGCGGCCCTTCTTGGCGCGCAGCATTCCTCGGTTGGCACGCTTGACGACCCGGAAGGTGCCGGTGAGGTTGGTGTCGACGACGGAGGTGAAGTCCTCCTCGGACATGCGCATGAGGAGCTGGTCCTTCGTCACGCCGGCGTTGGCCACGAGGACCTCCACCGGACCGTGCTTCTCCTCGATCTCCTTGTACGCCTGCTCCACCTGCTCGGCGTCGGTGATGTCGCACCGGACGGCCAGGCAACCGAGTTCGGTGAGGGCGGCCGGCGGCTCGCCGGAGCGGTACGTGATCGCGACCTTGTCGCCGGACTCGGCGAACGCGCGGGCGATGGCGAGGCCGATGCCCCGGTTTCCTCCGGTGACGAGAACCGAGCGGCTCAACGGATCACCCTTTCGATAGCGGTCTGGTAGCCGAAAACCTATCGGTATCGCCCCCGACATGAGGAATCGACCTCCGACAGTGGCACCCGGGAGTCACTGTCGGGTCCCTACAGGTCGGGAGCACGCGGAGCCGGCCCGGAACGGTTTCGGCCCCGGGCGCGGGCCCGCCCCTCAGGGGCTCTCCGTGGGGCTACGAGGCCCTGAGATCCGCCTGCGAGAGTTCGGCGCACAGCTCGTCGAGTGTCCGGTCGTACAGCACGGACCGATGCGCGAGCACGTTCCGGGTGGTGACCAGGAGCCGCAGCAGACCGGCGTCGCGCGGCGGCAGCGCGAGCGCCCCGCTGGCATGGGCGCGGAGCAGCTCACCCACCTGGAGCTCCAGGAACGCGCGTTCCGGATCGCCGGCCAGATAGGCGGGAGGACGGTCCGCGTAGTCGGCGACGAGGGTGGCCACCGGGCGGTGGAGATGCCCGAGCGCCCGGACGGCGAGCCGTTGCCGGGCTTCCTCGATCCACGGCGCCAGGACGCGCTGCTGGGCCTGGGAGACGAGCGCGGTGAGCCGGGCCCGTACGTCGCCGTCGGGCGGCGGCGGCGAGCCGGCCGCCGGGGCCGCCGGGTGCCAGACACCGACATGGGCGCGGAGCCTGCCCTCCCAGGAGACGACGGCGCCGGCCGCCCACGCCTGGCGGAGCTCGGCGCCCGGCCTCAGCAGGGCGCCGATCCGCCGCAGCGGCGGGCAGTCGGACGGCACGGGGCCGGGCGCGGTCGCGAGGCAGCGGCCGAGAGCCGTGCCGAGGGTGTGCTGCGCGCCGTCCCACTCCAGGGCGAGCAGCCGCGCGAGCTCCAGGTCGGGGCCGCAGATCTCGACCACGGTCTCGGACCGCACCGCGCGGCGGATCCGCTCGGCGAGCGGATCGCGGTCGCGACCGGAGGTGTCCGGGCCGTGGTCGAGGATCGGCGCGACGGCGGTGGCGGTGTCGAGCCTGCCGAGCGCGCCCCACCACCAGTGCACGGCGGTGTCGCCGAGGCCGCGGCGGAGCTCGTCGGGGAGCCGTTCCGGCAGGTCGCGGAGGCGGGCGACGACCAGGAGGCGGGGGCGCTCGCCCGGTGGGAGTCCGGCGTCCTTGACCGCGGCGGCGAGCAGACGGAACAGCCGCTCGACCGCTCCGCCACGCGCGCGCGTGCCCACGCCGGCTCCCTGCCCCGGACCGCTGTCGTGGTCGTCCGGCTCGGTCCAGCCCCGGATGCCGACGACCGGGCGGCGGTCGCGGCCCGGGGCGACCAGGGCCGCGACGGCCTCGTCGGCGTCGACGCCGAGTTCGCCGGCGAGGCGGGCGAGGAGGCCGTGCGGGTCGCGCCGGGGGCCTGCGGTCTCCTTGCGGGGCGCCGGTACGAGGGGCGGGCGGCCCTCCAGGGACCAGCCGAGGTCGAGGTCGAAGCCGTCGTCGGGCAGGTCGAGGTACGGCAGCTCGTCGCCGTCCGCCCACCGGTCGTCGTCCGTCCACCGGTCGTCGTCCTCGGCCGCTTCGCGGTCCGGCTCCGGTGCGCGCGGGAACGCCGGAGCCCGTACGTCGACGCGTACCGGGCTGCCGAACAGCGCGCCCCGGTACAGCTCGTCCGCCAGCCCCGACTCCACCATGGCGTCGGTGACCAGCCAGAGGCAGTTGCGCCCGGCGGCGAGATCGGAGGCGACCCCGCGCAGCTGGGCCCGTACGCCCGGCAGGTCGCCGGGAGGCACGGCCCGCACGCCCGTGCGCGGCTCGGTCCGGCTCACCTCACTTCTCCCCGGCGCCCGCCCGGGACCGCACCGCGCGGTACGTGACCGGCTCGACCGCGAAGCCCTCGGGCGTCTCGTCGAGGACGCCGAGCCGGCCCAGGTGCTGAAGCCAGGCGTCGGTATCCGCGTCGGAGAGTTCGACGGCCGCCCCGACGTCGTCGCGCGGTACCCCCTGGCCCTCCCCCACGTAGCCCGTCCAGGCGGCGAGGAGGTCCAGGTCCCGCGCGTCGAGTCCGGAGAGGCGCAGATGCTCCTCGATGTTGCGGGGGCCGGCGATCAGGGCGCGTATCCGCTCGACGGCGTTGTCCAGGGTCGCGCCGTGGACGGACACGTCCGTGACGGCGGCCTCCATCCAGCGGGGCCAGCCGCCGGTCGCGGCGACCAGCCGGTCGCGGTCCTCGCGGGAGACAAAGGGACATTCCGACCAGGCGCGCAGAGCGTCCGCGGTCCACCGCTCGGGCCGCAGCCACCGCACGGACAGCTCCTCGTGCCCGTCGTCGGCGGCGAGTTCGGCAAGGGCGGCCGGGCCGGCGACGACCACGACGGAGCGGTTCTCGTTGCCGCCGCTGCGCCGCTCGGTCTGCCGGACGAGGCGGTCGGCGGCGGGTCCGGCGTGGACGAGGAGGGAGCGCACGGTCTCCCGGAGTTCGTCGACGGCGGCGCCGCGCAGATCGGCGATGATCACGTGGGCCTTGCGGCGGCGGCTCTTGAGCAGGGCCGCGAGGTCGTCCCCGTGGCTGTACGGGACGACGTCGACGCCGCGGTTCTCGGCGAACGCGGTGACCGCCCGCCGGACCAGTTCGGGCCGGTGGAGCGCCGTGGCGCCGATGAGGCTGACGCCGGACTGCGCGGTCTCGTGGAGCTGCTCCTCGGTGAGCGGGCTGTAGGTCTGGACGCCCCGGGAGTCGCGGCCGAGGATGCGCCGGGCGGCGTGCGGGTTGTAGTCGTACGGGAGGCCGAACTCGGTCTCGCGGAGTTCGAGTTCCAGCTCCTCGCGGGTGCCGAGCATGTTGACGACGTTGGGGCTGCGGACGGCGAAGCGGGAGCGGTCGCCG
The DNA here is from genome assembly GCF_042795405.1 of Streptomyces sp. NPDC056480. Lineage (NCBI taxonomy): Bacteria > Bacillati > Actinomycetota > Actinomycetes > Kitasatosporales > Streptomycetaceae > Streptomyces > Streptomyces sp. NPDC056480. The sequence goes on from NZ_JBHTSA010000169.1 coordinate 4,379, forward strand.
AGCTGGATGAGCAGGCCGAGGCCGACCATCTCGGTGAGGAAGATCTGCGCCTGCTTGGCGCTGAGCATCTCGAACCCCTCGGGCCAGGCCTCCCGGGCCTCCTGGAGCAGCTCGCTCGCGGAGTAGTCGCCGCGGTAGTTGTCCTTGAGGCTGCGCAGGGCGATGACGAGGGCGAGGACCCGGTAGCGGTCCTCCAGGTTGATGGTGAAGCGGAGCCGTTCGGCGATCTGGCGGCGCACGGTCTCCGAGGCGGCGACCTTCTGGACGTCGTCCTCGGTGATCCGGACCGGGTTCCCCGACCAGGCGTACGGGCGGTCGTGGAGGACGCGGACGAGTTCGCGGCAGAAGATCTGGACCAGGTTGGCCTGGTAGTTGGTGATGGCGAGGATCCGCCAGACCAGCTCGGGGCGCTCGAAGAAGTAGCCGAGCGCGGCCATGGGTTCGGTGACGAGCCGGACGGCCGCCTGGGTGCCGAGCGGGCCGACCAGGACGTCGGGACCGCCGTGCACGGTGGAGACGTTGGAGAGGTGTCCGAAGCGCTGGACCTGGTGCAGACCCGCGAAGACGACCTTGAAGCGGCGTTCGGTCTGCTCCATCAGTCGCTGGAAGTGCATGACGTTGGGGAACGTCGACTCACTGCCGACGCGGTAGGCGCGCCGCGAGTCGGTGTTGAGGAAGGCGTCGGCCTCGTCGGCGAGGACCAGGATCCGGCGGGTGTCGTCCTCGTCGAGCCAGGACTGGATGTTGCGGACGACGACGTCGGGATTGGCCTGCTCCGACATCTTGCTGCCGAAGACGCCCTTGCGCTTGAGGTCCTCGACCAGCCTGCTCCAGATCCGGTCGGGGGCCTCGGCGTGGCCGATCTCCGCCTTCAGGAGGTCGAGGTAGACGGCGACATGGGCGTCGGCACGGCTCGGGAAGATCTCCGCGACCCGGCGCAGCAGCGCGGACTTGCCGAGCTGGCGGCCTCCGTAGAGGAACATGCCGCCCTCGCGGCCCATCACCTCGCGCATCTCCTCGTCCCGGCCGTAGAACACCTCGGGCGGGACGAGGCCCGCGACGAACGGCGTGTACGGGTTGTACGCGGCCCAGGGCAGGGTCACCCGCTGGAGCGAGCGGAAGGAGCCGGGGGCGCGTGCCGCCATCCAGCCCATCACCGCGGAGTCGACGACCAGCGCCTGCTGGGCGAAGGAGCGCGCGGACTCGGCGAGTCCGCGCCTTCCCTCCATGCCGAGCGGGTGCAGGTAGAGCACGATGTTGGCGCCGACGTCGGCGTCCTCCAGGTGGGCCAGCGGGCCGTCGGCCGGCTGCTCCTCCCAGATGAGCAGGACGGTGTACGAGGAGGCCCGGGAGCCGAGCGCGGCAACGTAGCCGGCGCGTTCGGCGACGCGGGCGCGCACCTTGAAGCGGCGCATGCCCTGGCCGAGGGCGACCCGCTCGGCGCTGACCTGGTGGGTGGAGAGTTCGAGGCCGAGCAGGCGCAGCACCCGGGGGATGTGCTGCTGCCATTCGCCGCGCCTGCCCTGCGAGGTGCAGAGGGCCGCCCAGGACTCCAGGCCGTTGCCGGCCGCCGGGGTGAGGGAGGCGTCCGGGTCCCCGTAGTGCGTGGCCCACCAGCCCGCGTCGATGCCCTCGCCGCCGGCCTTGGGCGCGTCGGGCGCCGTGACGCCGGTGAGGAAGGCGGCGAGCTCCGAGCCGTCGTCGGCGGGACGCTCCGGCAGCGGCTTGTGGCTCGTCGCGAGGGCCAGGAACTCCTGGGCCGTCACCGTGTCCCCCTCGTCGATGAGGCGGGAGATGCGGTCGTGGTCGGCGGCGGAGAGCGGCCGGTCGGGGCGGGAGCGCAGCTGGGCGAGGTTCTCGCGGAGCTGACGGGTGTAGGTCTCGACCAGGGTGACGAGCTCCGCCTCCAGGGTGCGGAGCGCGTCGACGGCGAAGCGGTAGCGGCCCGACTCCTCGCCGTCGGCGAACTCCTGGAGCCGTCCCACGAACTCCCGCTCCTCGTCGGCGGCGAGCTGGTTGAGGGTCCGCATCTGGGCCAGCAGTCCGGCCGCCGCGCGGTGGCGTTCGGCGACCGCGCGCCGCCACTCCTCGTGGCCCTGGGCGAGCCGCCGGGCCGCCGTCTCACCCCACTCGGGGTCGGTGCACCCGTACTCCTCCGGCTCGTTCTCGACGGCGGCGACCAGCGCCTTGGCGAGGTGCAGATCGCCGTCGTCGAGGTAGCGGACGAGCGCGTACTCGGCGTCGGCGGGGGTCAGCAGGGCGGCGATCCGGCGGGCCGCCCTGGGGTCGGCGAGGTCCGGGTCGCCCAGGGCGTCCCTGGGCAGGTCGGGCAGGCGGAGGAGGACACCGGCGGGCGGGACGGGGCCGCCGTTCTCGCGGAGCTGGTCGGCGGCCGCGTCGGCGGACCGCACCTGCTCGCCGGTCAGCCAGGCGCGCACCAGCCCGAGGGCCGCGCCTCCGGTACCGGACGGTGCGGGCTCCTCGGCCAGGTGCCGGAGGACGGAGGCCAGTTCGGGGATGCCGCGCTCGCTCACCCCCTGGTGCGGCCGGGCGGCGGCGTGGGCGGCCTCGGCGCGCATGAGGAGCTCGCCGACGGACCGGCAGGCCGTGTGCAGCTGCCGGAGCGCGCCGGCGGTGATCGGTTCCTTGGCCTGCTTCGACGTACGGAACAGGGCGTCCGTGTCCTCGATGAGCCGGTCGATGTCCTCCGCCCGCCACAACTGCTCGCCCAGGGCGCGGAAGCCGGGCGTACCGGTGTACTGCGCGGGGCTCTGGGCGGACCACTCGACGACCTCGTTCAGAGCCTGTCGCACCGGGCCCGAGGGACCGACGAGGTACTGGAGCACCTGCGACGCCCGCTGGTACTTCATCTTGCGGCGCGGCAGGTCGTCGAGCAGCTGCCGGGCGGTCAGACCGATCTCCTCCCGGGTCGCGGCCTCCAGGCCCTCGGCGCTGCCCTGGAGCATGCCGGGCTCGAAGGCACGGCCGTCCCGGACGGCGGCGACGAGCACGGTGAGCAGCTGCTGCCAGGGGCCGGTGAGCCCGGACGGCATGACGAAACCGCTGATCAGGCCGTGCGGCCAGCGGGCGGTGAGACCGGTGCGCAGGGCTGCCGCGAGGGCCACGAGATGCGCCTCGCGGTCCTGCGCGGCGAGCGCGGGGTCGAGCTCGTGCGCCATCTGCACGGGGGTGGCCTCGCTGTCCGAGACACAGCCGAACGCGGCGGCGGCGAAGGCGAGCGTCCGCGCCCGGACGTCGCTCTCCCGGGAGGCCACGGTCATCCAGTACGCCTCGGCGAGCCGCCCGTCCCGCAGCAGCCGTCCGACGGGCGGCTCGCTGCCGGTGTCCCAGGGCGCGTACGGGTCCCAGTCGGGTGCGGCCACCCCGGGGGGCCAGGGCTCGTCCTCGACGGGGGCCTGGGGCTGGGGCGGCCGGGCCTGCGCGGGGGCCTGGGGCTGGGGCGGCCGGGCCTGCGCGGGGGCCTGCGGCAGGGACTGGGCCGGTACGGGGGCGGGCTCGGCGGCGGGGGCGGGGGCGACGGTCGGCGCGGGGGCGGGCGCGGGGACAGGGGCGGGCTCGGCGGCGGGCGTGGGAGCGGTGCCCCGCTCGTCGGCGGGCACGGGCTCCGGGGCGGTGGCCGGGGCGGGCACGGGCTCCGGGGCGGGCACCGACTGCTGGGCGGGCGCGGCGGGCTGCGCGGGCACGGAGGCCTGGGCGGGCGCGGGCTCCGGGGCCTGGGCGGGCACGGCGGACTGCGCGGGCGCGGCGGACTGCGCGGGCGCGGGCGGCCGGGTGGGCGGGGCGGGCTGGACCGGCGGCGTCGGCTGCACGGGCGACGGGGCCGGGCCGAGCAGCGGAGCCGGCGGCGGGGGCTCGACCGCCCGGCGCACCGCCTCGATCGCGGAGGCGCCCGCCCGGACCCGGCCACCGCCGGTCATCGCGGTCGCGTCCCCGGTGCCGTGCTCGGTCCGTCCGGCCGGGGCCTCCTCCAGCGGGCCGGTGCCCTGATCGCCGAGCGCGCCCGGCTCCTCGGCACCGGTGGCGGGCTCCTCGGTACCCGCGGTGGCGGGCTCCTCCCGTGCCGGGGTTCCGAGTTCGCGCAGTTGCGCCTCGATGCGTTCCAGGTGGCGGCGGAGGTCGGCGGCCTCCTCCTCGCCGTCGGCCCACTCCAGGAGTTCGGTGTAGCGGACCGCCTTGCGGCGCAGCGCGTCGGCCTGCTCGGCGCGGGCCTCCCGCAGACGGGTCAACCCGGCCCCGGCATCGGCGTATCCGAGGTCCGGCCCCCAGGTGACTCCCTCGGCGGCGAGCGCCGCGGCGATCCGCTCGCGGTCCTCGGTCCAGGCGGCGAGCGCGTCGCCGGGTGCGTCAGCGGGCAGCGGCCCGGCCTCGACGGCGTCCGCGGCGGCGCGCAGGACGGCGGCCAGCCGTTCGCCGTGCCGCCTCAGCCGGGCGAGCGACGCGGGAAGGTCGACCAGGGGTTCGGGGCCGGGAGCGGGCACGGAAGCGGCATCCTCACAGTCGGGTTTCGTCATCGGACGGACGGAGTCGGACGGGGCGCCACTCCGGGGGACGTCGTCAGGGGCGTACGGGCCGTCCACAACCCCGGAAGGGGACCCCGGGTCCGCGGCACGGGCCTCCGGGTCCTCCGGGTCCTCCGGGCCTGTCGGGGAGGCCTCCGCCTCCAAGGCCTCGAAGCGCGCGCCGATCTCGCGCGCGTCGGGCGGCGGGCCGCTGTCCGCGGCGGCCTGTAACGCCGCCTCGTGCTCCCGGGCCAGAGGCCCCACCGGCAGCCGGCTCGTGCCGGGCAGGAGCATCCCGTAGAGGGCGCAGCGCGCGAGCGGCGGGTCGAGCACCCTGAGCATGGCGAGGAGTTCGTCGAGGGTGGGTTCCGCGAGGGCGCGGTGCGAGAACCCGTATTCCGCGTGGAGGGCCTTCGCCGCCCAGACGAGCCCGCAGGAGGCGATGCTCGTCAGCTGTCCCTGCTGGGCCTTGGCGAGGCGCACCCGCACCGTGTGCAGTTCCCGCCGTGAGGGGGGTGCGAGGCGCGAGGGCCGGTCCGACGCGTGGGCGTGCTTGTCGCTCCGTAAGCACCGGTGCCAGGTCAGCAGGGATCTGAGTGCCTCCTCGTCCAGCGACGACAGCCAGGACCTCACTCCGTTCACCCACCCGTGCATGGCGTCGATCATCTCATCCCATGAACACGGGGGCTATGCCAATGCACTATTCCGGGTTCCCCAATACGGGTCGGACGAAAGCCTGTTGGAGCGGGCACGGCGACGGTCGCACGACAATGCGCCGACTCCGCGGGCCGTCCCGTGATTGACTTCCGTGGCAGATCAACGACAGCTCCACACCTGCCCGACCCAAGCCTTCCGATCACCGAGAGCGAGGCCGCTCGTGGTCCACCAGATCGACCCTTCGTTCGTCGCGCTGCCCCTGCGGGCGCTCGCCGACGCGGCGCTCGCCCGAGCGCGCGCGCTCGGTGCCGAGCACGCGGACTTCCGCCTGGAACGGGTGCGCAGCGCCTCGTGGCGGCTGCGCGACGCCAAACCGTCCGGCTCCTCGGACACCACGGACCTCGGCTACGCGGTGCGGGTGGTGCACGGCGGGGCCTGGGGCTTCGCGTCCGGGGTCGACCTGACCATGGACGGGGCCGCGAAGGTCGCCTCGCAGGCGGTCGCCATGGCGAAGCTGTCCGCCAAGGTGATCGCGGCGGCCGGCTCCGACGAGCGCGTCGAGCTCGCGGCGGAGCCGGTGCACGAGGAGCGCACCTGGATCTCCTCGTACGAGATCGACCCCTTCTCCGTCCCCGGCGAGGAGAAGAGCGCGCTGCTCGCCGACTGGAGTTCCCGGCTGCTGCGGGCGGAGGGCGTGGCGCACGTGGACGCCTCGCTGCTCACCGTCCACGAGAACAAGTTCTACGCGGACACGGCCGGCACCGTGACCACCCAGCAGCGGGTCCGGCTGCACCCGCAGCTCACGGCGGTCGCCGTCGACGAGACGACCGGTGAGTTCGACTCGATGCGGACGATCGCGCCGCCGGTCGGGCGCGGCTGGGAGTACCTGACGGGCACCGGCTGGGACTGGGACAAGGAGCTGGACGAGATTCCGGCGCTGCTCGCTGAGAAGATGCGGGCGCCGAGCGTCGAGGCGGGCCGGTACGACCTGGTCGTCGACCCGTCGAACCTCTGGCTGACCATCCACGAGTCGATCGGGCACGCCACGGAGCTGGACCGGGCGCTCGGCTACGAGGCGGCCTACGCGGGCACCTCCTTCGCGACCTTCGACCAGCTGGGCAAGCTGGCCTACGGCTCCTCGATCATGAACGTGACGGGTGACAGGACCGCCGAGCACGGTCTCGCGACCGTCGGCTTCGACGACGAGGGCGTCGAGGCGCAGAGCTGGGACCTGGTGAAGGACGGCACGCTCGTCGGCTACCAGCTGGACCGGCGGATCGCGAAGCTCACCGGTCTCGGCCGGTCGAACGGCTGCGCCTTCGCCGACTCCCCCGCGCACGTGCCGGTGCAGCGGATGGCGAACGTCTCGCTCCAGCCGGACCCGGGCGGCCTGTCGACCGAGGACCTGATCGGGGGTGTGGAGCGCGGCATCTACGTGGTCGGCGACCGGTCCTGGTCGATCGACATGCAGCGCTACAACTTCCAGTTCACCGGGCAGCGCTTCTTCCGCATCGAGAACGGGCGGCTCGCCGGTCAGCTGCGGGACGTGGCCTACCAGGCGACGACCACCGACTTCTGGGGCTCGATGGAGCAGGTCGGAGGCCCGCAGACGTACGTCCTCGGCGGCGCCTTCAACTGCGGCAAGGCCCAGCCGGGCCAGGTCGCCGCGGTCTCCCACGGCTGCCCCTCCGCCCTCTTCCGGGGCGTCAACATTCTGAACACGACGCAGGAGGCCGGACGATGAGCGTCAGCCACGACATCCGCCGGGGGTCCGGGGGTCGTCCCCCGGGCGAGCACAGCCTGAACACGACGCAGGAGGCCGGACGATGAGCCGCGTCAGCAAGCCGTACGAGATCGTCGAGCGGGCCCTCGAGCTGTCCCGTGCCGACGGGTGTGTCGTCATCGCCGACGAGGAGTCCTCGGCCAATCTGCGCTGGGCGGGCAACGCGCTCACCACCAACGGCGTCACCCGCGGCCGTACGCTCACCGTCATCGCGACCGTGGACGGCGCGCAGGGCACCGCGTCCGGTGTCGTGTCCCGGTCCGCCGTGACCGTCGACGACCTGGAGCCCCTGGTGCGGGCCGCCGAGGCCGCCGCGCGGGCCGCCGGGCCCGCCGAGGACGCCCAGCCGCTGGTGACGGACGTGTCCGCGTCGCCCGACTTCACGGACGCGCCCGCCGAGACCTCCTCCGCCGTGTTCGCCGACTTCGCGCCGGCGCTCGGCGAGGCCTTCGCCCGCGCCCGGGCCGGTGGCCGTGAGCTCTACGGCTTCGCCAACCACGAGCTGACCTCCACCTATCTGGGGACGTCCACGGGCCTGCGGCTCCGCCACGACCAGCCCAACGGCACCCTGGAGCTGAACGCCAAGTCCCCCGACCGCTCGCGCTCCGCCTGGGCCGGCCGTTCGACGCGGGACTTCAAGGACGTCGACCCGGCGGCGCTCGACGCCGAGCTGGCGACCCGCCTCGGCTGGGCGGAGCGCCGGATCGAGCTGCCCGCCGGGCGGTACGAGACGCTGCTGCCGCCGACGGCCGTGGCCGACCTGCTGATCTACCAGTTGTGGTCCTCCACGGCCCGGGACGCGGTCGAGGGCCGTACGGTCTTCTCCAAGCCCGGTGGCGGCACCCGGCTCGGCGAGACCCTGTCCCCGCTGCCGCTGACCCTGCGCAGCGACCCGAACGAGCCGGGCCTGGAGTCCGCGCCGTTCGTCATCGCGCACTCCTCGGGCGACGACTCCTCCGTCTTCGACAACGGTCTGCCGATCGCGCCGACGGACTGGGTGCGCGACGGAAAGCTGGAGCGTCTGATCACCACCCGGCACACGGCGGGGCTCACTGGCCTGCCGGTGGCGCCCGGAGCGGGGAACCTGATCCTGGACGGCGGTGGCGAGCGCTCCCTGGAGGAGATGGTCGCCTCGACGGAGCGCGGTCTGCTCCTCACCTGCCTCTGGTACATCCGCGAGGTCGACCCGGCGACGCTGCTGCTCACCGGACTGACCCGGGACGGCGTCTACCTCGTCGAGAACGGCGAGGTGGTCGGCGAGGTGAACAACTTCCGGTTCAACGAGTCGCCGGTGGACCTGCTGTCGCGGGCCTCCGAGGCGGGCCGGACGGAGAAGACGCTGCCGCGCGAGTGGAGCGACTGGTTCACCCGGGCCGCGATGCCCGCCCTGCGGATCCCCGACTTCAACATGAGCTCGGTCAGCAAGGGGGTCTGACCCACCTAGACTGAGACGACCCTTCCCACCTGCATCACAAGGAGACGGACGACGTGACCGACATCGTCGATGAGCTGAAGTGGCGCGGGCTCTTCGCCCAGTCCACCGATGAGGACGCACTGCGCAAGGCTCTCGCGGACGGTCCCGTCACCTTCTATTGCGGTTTCGACCCGACCGCGGCCAGTCTCCACGTCGGCCACCTGGTCCAGGTCCTCACCGTCCGCCGGCTCCAGCAGGCCGGGCACCGGCCGCTGGCGCTGGTCGGCGGGGCCACCGGACAGATCGGCGACCCGCGGCCGACGGCCGAGCGCACCCTGAACGACCCCGAGACGGTCGCGAACTGGGTGAACCGGCTGCGGACGCAGATCGAGCCGTTCCTCTCCTTCGAGGGGGAGAACGCCGCGGTCATGGTGAACAACCTGGACTGGACCGCCGGAATGTCGGCGATCGAGTTCCTGCGGGACATCGGCAAGCACTTCCGGGTCAACAAGATGCTGACCAAGGACTCCGTCGCCCGGCGTCTGGAGTCCGAGCAGGGCATCAGCTACACCGAGTTCAGCTACCAGCTGCTGCAGGCCATGGACTTCCTGGAGTTGTACCGCCGCTACGGCTGCACGCTCCAGCAGGGCGGCTCGGACCAGTGGGGCAACCTGGTGGCCGGCCTCGACCTGATCCACCGCCTGGAGCCGGGGGTCGAGGCGCACGCGCTCGCGACCCCGCTGATGGTCAAGGCGGACGGCACCAAGTTCGGCAAGACCGAGAGCGGCGCCGTCTGGCTCGACCCGGAGATGACCACGCCGTACGCGTTCTACCAGTTCTGGCTGAACGTGGACGACCGCGACATCTCGACGTACATGCGGATCCTGTCCTTCAAGTCCCGCGAGGAGCTGGAGGAGCTGGAGCGGCAGACCGCCGAGCGTCCGCAGGCCCGTGCCGCGCAGCGCGCGCTGGCCGAGGAGCTGACCTCCCTGGTGCACGGCGCGGACCAGTGCGCGGCCGTCATCAACGCCTCCAAGGCGCTGTTCGGCCAGGGCGACCTGGCGGAGCTGGACGAGGCGACGCTGGCCGCCGCCCTGTCCGAGCTGCCGCACGCGCGGGTGACGGAGCTGGGCCAGGTCGTCGACCTGTTCACGGAGGTCGGGCTCGCCCCGAGCAAGTCGGGGGCGCGCCGCACGGTGAAGGAGGGCGGGGCCTACGTGAACAACGTGAAGGTCACCGCCGAGGACGCCGAGGTGTCCGCGGAGGAACTGCTGCACGGCCGCTGGCTGGTGCTGCGGCGCGGCAAGAAGAACCTGGCGGCGATCGAGTTCGCCGGCGCGTGATCCGGTAGCGCCGCGTTTGATACGGCGGGAGGCCCGGTACCGCACCTGGGGTGCGGTAC
>NZ_JBHTSA010000170.1:0-13977 GCF_042795405.1 Streptomyces sp. NPDC056480
CGGCCGTGCTCCCGGCCCGGGCCCGGCTCCCGTCTCGGTCCGGTCCGGCTCCCGTGTCGGTCTGGCTCCGGCTCCGGCCAGGTCGGCCATCCGGCCCGGCTCCGGCCCGGTCCGGCTTCGGCCCGGCCCGGTCCGGCTCCGGTCACGGTTCTGTGGGGCTCCGGTTCTCCCTTCCGTCGGGCTCCTGTCCGGGCTTCGCCCGGGGTTCCGGTCCGGGCTCCGGTCCCGGCTTTGGTCCCGACACCCCGGGGCGGTACGGTCGGACGTCCGAGAAGTGGAACCGGCGAAGGGGTGCGGGGCGTCGATGGCGATTGCCAAGTCCGAGCGGCTGATGAATCTCGCGCTGTGCCTGCTCGGGACACGCCGCCCCCTGAGCAAGCGGGAGCTCCGCGGCTCCATCGAGGCCTACCTCGAAGCGAGCGGCGACGATGCCTTCAACCGCATGTTCGAGCGCGACAAGGACGACCTCCGCGAGCTCGGCCTCGTCATCGAGACCGTCGAGAACCTGGAGGGCGAGACCGGCTACCTCGCCCGCCGCGACTCCAACCGGCTGCCGCCCATCACCCTGGACGCCGAGGAGGCCGCCGCGCTCGGCCTCGCCGCCAAGGTCTGGCAGCAGGCCCGCCTCGCCGGAGCCGCCAGCGGCGCCCTGCAGAAGCTCCGCGCCGCCGGCATGCCGGAGGCCGAGGACTCGTACGACACCCAGCCCAGCGCCCTCGAACCGCGGATCCCCGTCCACGAGGCCGCCTTCGAACCGCTGATGCTGGCCTGCCGCGACCGCCGGCCCGTCTCCTTCGACTACCGCAAGGCCAACGCCGCCCGCCCCGAGGTCCGCCAGGTCGAGCCCTGGACCCTCGAATGCTGGCGCGGCCACTGGTACCTGGCCGGCTGGGACCGCGACCGCGGCGCCGAGCGCGTCTTCCGGCTCTCCCGCATCACCGGCAAGGTCCGCTCCCGCGCCGGCGCCTTCACCGCGCCCGTGCCCGACGTCGTGACCGTCCGCGAGACCGTGGAGAGCTGGGCCGGCGAGACCGCCACCCGCTCCGCCCGGATCCGGCTGCGCACCGGCTGCGGCTACCCGCTGCGCGCCCGCGCCCAGTCCGTGACCGAGGGCGCAGGCGGCTGGGACGAGCTGGAGATCCCGTACGGGCACGGCCTCGACGCCTGGCTCGTCGAGTTCGGACCCGATGTCGTCGTACTGGAACCGGCCGATCTGCGGGCCGACGTGGTGGACCGGCTGCGCGCCGTGGCCAAGGGCTGAGGGGGAGACGTACCGCATGGCTGCCAACGCGATCGACCAGACGAGGCGGATGCTCTCGCTCGTCACCTATCTCCGTGAGCGCCCCGGCGCCCACGTCGCCGATGTCGCCCGCGCCTTCGGGATCACCGAGGACGAGCTGATCTCCGACCTGGACGTGCTGCCCATGTGCGGCACCAGCTTCCGCGGCGGAGACCTCCTCGACATCGACACCGACGGCGACCGGATCTGGTGGCACAACCCGGACGACGTCGCCGCGCCGCTGCGGCTCGCCGCCGACGAGGCGACCGCCCTCCTGGTCGCCGCCCGCGCCGTCGCCACCCTCCCCGGGCTCCGGGAGAGCGACCGCGAGGCGCTGCTCCGCGCCACCGCCAAGCTGGAGGCCGCCGCCGGCGAGGCCGCCGGGGCCAGCTCCCGGCTCTCGGTGACCTTCGAGTCCGAGGGCGGGGTCTTCGCCGAGGTCGACCGGGCGATCTCCGAGCGCCGCCGCCTCTGGGTGCGCTACTACTCGCCCGCCCGCGACGAGCTCACCGAGCGCGAGGTCGACCCGATCCGGCTCTTCGCCGTCGGCCACACCTATATGGAGGCGTGGTGCCGGCTCTCCGAGGCGCGCCGCACCTTCCGGCTCGACCGCGTGGCCGAGATCCGCATCCTCGACGAGCACGCGGCGCCGCCCGAGCTGGAGCTGCGCGACCTCTCCGCCGGTCTGGTCCAGCCCTCCGCCGACGACCCCGAGGTGGTCGTCGAGGTCGGCCCCGGCGGGCGCTGGGTCGCCGAGTACTACCCGCACGACCGGGCCGAGGAGCTGCCCGACGGCGGGCTGCGGATCACCCTGCGGACGCCGGACCCGGCCTCGCTGCGCCGGCTCGCGCTGCGGCTGGGCAGCGACGGGCGGATCGTCGCGCCGCAGGAGCTCGCCGACAACGCCAGGACGGCGGCGGCCGCCGCGCTCGCCGCGTACGAGGGCGAGTGACGTTCCCCGCGGGGGACGCTGTCACTGACGTGGTGACGTCACCGACCTGCTGACCGGTGCGGTGACGGACACGGCGCGCCGGGGCAGGTGCGGACGGATGCGCTGCGAGGCCCGCGGTGCGTGAGGTGCGGAAGTCGAGAGATGAGGGAAATGTCCGTGATGCACGGTTTTACGGCGACAGTGGCCCCGGTCCTCTTCAAGGCCGCCTGCCCCGACTGCCGCTCCCGTTTCGAGCTCTCCGCGAGCGCCCTGCGCCTCGCCATCGGGGCCAGCCGCCGCACCACCTTCTACTCCTTCACCTGCCCCGAGTGCGGCAGCTCGGTCCGCAAGCCCGCCGGCGAGCGCATCGTCGAACTCCTCACCGGCGGCGGCGTCCGAACCCTTCGGCTCCACACGACCGTCTGAACCCGGGGCCTCCGGAACCCCGGGCCTCCGGAACCCCGGGCCTCCGGAACCCTGGGCCTCCGGAACCCCGGGCCTCCTGGGCCCATGTCTCCGCACGGCCGTACGAGGAGGCCAGGGCGACACGACCGTCCAGGACCGGGCCGCGGCCCGGCCGCCCGGTCCGCCTCGCCCAACGTCTAGGCTCAGCACATGTTCTGGCCCATGCTCGCCATCGCCCTCGGCTTCCTCGGCATCGCCGTCCTCGGCGTCCTCGCCGTCCGGGTCTTCCTCGAGGTCCAGCGCCTCGGCCGTCAAGTGGCCCACACCACAGAGCGGATCAGTCAGGCCGCCGAAGACCTCGAAACGGCCGCCGTCGGTCTGGCCCGAACGGGCGAGTCCCTGCGCTGAGTCCGTGCCGTACGCTGCGTGAAGCGGCCCTGAACCGGGCGCGCGGGACGCAATCGGGAGTATGCAAGGGCATTGCCCTGCGTTTACTCCTGCGGGTTACGATCGCAGGCAGCGCGGTGGCCGGACAATTGTCCGACCCGCCGGGCACCGCACTCCATGTCGCCTCGGTGAAGAAGGTAAACAGCTATGGGTAGGCTCGGCCCCACCGAGATCATTCTCATTCTCGTCGTCATCATCCTGCTGTTCGGCGCCAAGAAGCTCCCGGACATGGCCCGCTCGCTCGGCAAGTCGGCCCGCATCCTCAAGAGCGAGGCCAAGGCGATGAAGTCGGACGACCAGCAGAGCGCCCCCGCCGACCCGCCGCAGGCCGGCACCGGCACCGCCGCCCAGGAGCCCGCCCCGCGCACCATCCAGGCCGCTCCCGGTGACGTGACCAGCGCGCGTCCCGTGACCGAGCCCTCGGACACCACCAAGCGCTGACCCGGTCCGCCGCGGCCGCCGCACCGTGCGGCGGCCTGCCGCACGAGATGAGGACGTGGGTTGCCCAAGTCTGCCCGCAAGCAGGAGAAGGATCCCGAGGGCCGGATGCCCCTCGTGGAGCACCTGCGTGAACTCCGCAACCGACTGGCGAAAGGTCTCCTCGCCGTCGCCGCGGTGACGATCGTGGCCCTCGTGTACAGCGAGGAGCTGATGCAGTTCCTGACGAAGTCGGTGCCCACCTGCGGCCCGAACGTCACCAGCAACGGTGGAAACTGCGCGATCGTCTCCTTCAACACGCTGATGGCCCCGTTCAGCACGACGATCCAGTTGTCGCTGACCACGGGCCTCGTCGTCGCGAGCCCCATCTGGCTCTACCAGCTGTGGGCCTTCGTCGCGCCCGGACTGCACAAGAGCGAGAAGAAGTACACGTACGCCTTCGTCGGCGCCGCCGTACCGCTGTTCTCCGCCGGCGCCTACCTCGCGTACCTGATCCTCCCCATCAGCGTGAAGGTCCTCATCAGCCTCACGCCCGAGGGCTCCGCGAACATCCTCTCGCTCGGTGACGTCCTCGACTTCACCCTGCGCATGGTGCTCGTCTTCGGCCTGGCCTTCGAGCTGCCGCTGGTCCTGGTCATGCTCAACCTCACCGGAGTCCTCACCGGCCGCAGGATGGCCGGCTGGTGGCGCGGCGTGATCATGGGCGTCTTCGTCTTCGGCGCCGTCATCACCCCGACCACCGACCCCGTCGGCATGATCGCCCTGGCCGGACCCATCACCGTCCTGTACTTCGGGGCCGTCGGCTTCTCCCTCCTCAACGACCGGCGACGCAAGCGCAACAACCCCGACGCCGAGCTCGACGACGACGAGGCCTCGGAGCTGGACCTGACGCCGCAGGCCGTCGGAGCCATCGAGCCGGTCGGCGCCTCCCGGGCCCTGCCCGAGCAGGCCACCGGCGAACCGGGCGGTGCCGGTGTACAGCGCGCGAACGGTTACGACGACATCACCTGATCCTGTGGGGTCCCCCAGACTCCGTCCGAGGGGACCCCATGACCAGCGAGCTCACCCTCTTCGTCAACCCCACCGCGGGCCGCGGCGGGGGCGCCCACGCCGCCCAGCCCGCCGCCCACGCCCTGCGGGACGCCGGATTCTCCGTACGTACGGTCCTCGGGCACGACGCCGACGACGCCCTGCGACGCGCCCGTGAGGCGGTCGCGGCGGGCACCGGAGCCCTGATCGCCGTCGGCGGGGACGGAATGATCTCCCTCGCGCTCCGGGCGGTCGCCGGAACCCGTACCCCGCTCGGGATCATCCCCGCGGGCACCGGCAACGACTTCGCCCGCGCACTCGGCCTGCCCGTCCGCGACCCGGCCACCGCGGCGCGCGTCGCGGCACGGATCCTCAGGACGACGGGCGCCCGGAGCATCGACCTGGGACGTATCGAGACCGGCGGGAGCCCGACCGGCGCCGGAGACCCGACAGGCGCCGAGGGGCTGGCGGGCGCGGGGAACCTGGCCGGCGATCCGAACGCGGACCCCACCGGAGACCGAGCCGCGGACGCCGCCGCAGACCTCACCGGGAACCCCGACGGAGACCTCACGGCGGACCCCGCCGGGGACCCCGCCGGAGATGCCGCCGCAGACCTCACCGGGGAACCCGCGACCGGCCGCTGGTACGGCACCGTCCTCGCCTCCGGCTTCGACTCCCGCGTCAACGACCGGGGCAACCGCATGCGCGCGTCCCCGCCGGACGCTTCACCTACGACCTCGCGATCCTCGCCGAACTCGCCGGCCTCCGGCCCGTCCCGTACCGCCTCACCCTCGACGACGGCAGCGTCATCGAGACCGACGCCACCCTCGTCGCCGTCGGCAACGGCAGCTCGTACGGCGGCGGCATGCGGATCTGCGCCGACGCCCGCCTCGACGACGGACTCCTCGACGTCACCGTCGTCGGCGCCTGCGACCGCCGGACCCTGCTCACGGTCTTCCCCCGCGTCTACAAGGGCACCCATCTCAGCCACCCGAAGGTCACCACGTACCGGGTCCGCTCCCTCACCCTCGAAGCCCCCGACACCACCGGGTACGCCGACGGCGAGCCCCTCGGCAGGCTCCCCCTCACCGTGAGCTGCGTCCCCGGCGCCCTGCGCGTCCTCGCCCCGGCACCCGGCGAAGAGCCCGGAGCGGGCCCCTCCACATCCCCTCGATAAAGATCGCGTCACTGTCACAGGCGGCGGGTAGGCTCGAGAACAAGATGACAGAGGACCTCACACCAGCCGAGGCGTACGCGGCCGCCCGTGCCCGCAACGCCGATGCGGCCACCGCGCTGGCCCCCTTCCGCGAGATGTACGAGTTCGGTCTGGACCCCTTCCAGATCGAGGCATGCCAGGCCCTCGAAGCGGGCAAGGGCGTACTCGTCGCCGCGCCCACGGGCTCCGGCAAGACCATCGTCGGCGAGTTCGCCGTCCACCTCGCCCTCGACCAGGGCCGCAAGTGCTTCTACACGACCCCGATCAAGGCGCTGTCGAACCAGAAGTACGCCGACCTCGTCAGGCGCTACGGCAACGACAAGGTCGGCCTGCTCACCGGCGACAACAGCGTCAACGGCGATGCGCCGATCGTGGTCATGACCACCGAAGTCCTCCGCAACATGCTGTACGCGGGATCCCAGGCCCTCTCCGGCCTCGGCTACGTGGTCATGGACGAGGTCCACTACCTCTCCGACCGCTTCCGCGGCGCCGTCTGGGAGGAAGTGATCATCCACCTCCCCGAATCGGTCACCCTCGTCTCACTCTCCGCGACCGTGTCCAACGCCGAGGAGTTCGGCGACTGGCTCGACACCGTCCGCGGCGACACCGAGGTCATCGTCTCGGAAAGCCGCCCCGTCCCCCTCTGGCAGCACGTCCTCGCCGGACGCCGGATGTACGACCTCTTCGAGGAGGAGACCGACCACGGCGGCCGCGGCGCCTCCCGCCGCGAGGTCAACCCCGACCTCCAGCGCCTCGCCCGCACCGAGAACACGCGCACGTACAACCCGCGCGACCGGCGGCGCGGCAAGATGGTCCGCGAGGCCGACCGCGAGCGCGAGCGCCGCCAGCGCTCCCGCATCTGGACCCCCGGCCGCCCCGAGGTCATCGAGCGCCTCGACGCCGAAGGGCTCCTGCCCGCCATCACCTTCATCTTCAGCCGCGCCGGCTGCGAAGCCGCCGTCCAGCAGTGCCTCTACGCCGGACTCCGGCTCAACGACGACGAGGGCCGCCGCCGCGTCCGCGAGATCGTCGAGGAGCGCACCGCCGCCATCCCCACCGAGGACCTCCACGTCCTCGGCTACTACGAATGGCTCGAAGCACTGGAGCGCGGCATCGCCGCCCACCACGCCGGCATGCTCCCGACCTTCAAGGAGGTCGTCGAGGACCTCTTCGTGAAGGGCCTCGTCAAGGCCGTCTTCGCCACCGAGACGCTCGCCCTGGGCATCAACATGCCCGCGCGCACCGTCATCCTGGAGAAGCTCGTCAAGTGGAACGGCGAGCAGCACGCCGACATCACCCCCGGCGAGTACACCCAGCTCACCGGCCGCGCCGGCCGCCGCGGCATCGACGTCGAGGGCCACGCCGTCGTCCTCTGGCAGCGCGGTCTCGACCCGGACCACCTCGCCGGACTCGCCGGCACCCGCACGTACCCCCTGCGCTCCAGCTTCAAGCCCTCGTACAACATGGCCGTCAACCTCGTCGAAGGCTTCGGCCGGCACCGCTCCCGCGAACTCCTCGAAACGTCCTTCGCCCAGTTCCAGGCCGACCGCTCCGTCGTCGGCATCTCCCGGCAGGTGCAGAAGAACGAGGAGGGCCTCGAAGGCTACCGCGAGGGCATGACCTGCCACCTCGGCGACTTCGAGGAGTACGCGCGACTCCGCCGCGACCTCAAGGACCGCGAGACCGAACTGGCCCGCCAGGGCGCCGCCCAGCGCCGCGCCCAGGCCGCCGGCTCCCTGGAGAAGCTCAAGCCCGGCGACGTCATCCACGTCCCCACCGGCAAGTTCGCCGGACTCGCCCTCGTCCTCGACCCGGGCATCCCGGCCGGCCGCACCAACGGCCACCGCGGCTTCGAGCACCACGACGGGCCCCGCCCCCTCGTCCTCACCGCCGAGCGGCAGGTCAAGAGGCTCGCCTCCATCGACTTCCCCGTCCCGGTCGAGGCCCTGGAGCGGATGAGGATCCCCAAGTCCTTCAACCCCCGCTCCCCGCAGTCCCGTCGCGACCTCGCCTCCGCCCTGCGGAGCAAGGCCGGACACATCAACCCCGAGCGCCACCACAAGCAGCGCTCCGCCGCCGCCGACGACCGCGAGATCGCCCGGCTGCGCACCGAGATCCGCGCCCATCCCTGCCACGGCTGCGACGAGCGCGAGGACCACGCCCGCTGGGCCGAGCGCTTCCACCGTCTCCAGCGCGACACCCAGCAGCTGGAGCGGCGCATCGAAGGCCGCACCAACACCATCGCGCGCACCTTCGACCGGATCGTCGCGCTCCTCACCGAGCTCGACTACCTGCGCGGCAACGAGGTCACGGAGAACGGCAAGCGGCTCGCCCGGCTCTACGGCGAACTCGATCTGCTGGCCAGCGAATGCCTCCGCGACGGTGTATGGGAGGGCCTGACCCCCGCCGAACTCGCCGCCTGCGTCTCTGCCCTGGTGTTCGAGGCACGGCAGTCCGACGACGCCGTCGCACCCAAGCTGCCCGCGGGCAACGCCAAGGCGGCGCTCGGCGAGATGGTCAGGATCTGGGGCCGGCTCGACGCCCTCGAAGAGGAATTCAAGATCAACCAGGCGGAGGGGGTCGGCCAGCGCGAACCCGACCTCGGATTCGCCTGGGCCGCCTACCAGTGGGCCTCCGACAAGAGCCTCGACGAGGTGCTGCGCGAGGCCGAGATGCCGGCCGGCGACTTCGTCCGCTGGTGCAAGCAGGTCATCGACGTCCTCGGACAGATCGCGGCGGCGGCGCCCAAGGAGAACAGCACCGTCGCCAAGAACGCCCGCAAGGCCGTGGACGCGCTGCTGCGGGGTGTCGTCGCCTACAGCTCGGTGGGCTGACGACCCCTCGTCCTTCCCGCGCGGGGCCGAGTGCCCGTGGCGATCACGCCACGGGCACTCGGCCCTTTTCCGTACGTCCGATGGTCGTACTCCGTCGTCGACACAGCCGTTGTCCACAGGCCGTCGTCCACAGGGGTGGCGCGCGCGAGGCCCTTCCGATTGCATGGACTCACAAGCAGGAAAGGCCAGTTGGGGAGGGGACGTACATGACCACGCAAGCCGGTCATTCGCACGCGGGGGCGCAGGACGAGGGGCGGTCCCACGCCGGGAACCACGACGAAGGGCAACCGGCGGAGACGCCACCGGACACTCCCGCAGCAGTGCGGACCGAGGTTCCGGTTGTAGTCGACGGGCCGCGCGGCGTGCCCCTCCTCGGCAGCCTGCCCGCCTTCGGGAAGAACCCGCTCGCCTTCTTCGAACAGCTCCGGGACCGCGGCGACATCGTCCGCTGGCGCTTCGGCCGCAAGCCCTCCCTCTTCATCGCCCACCCCGACACCGTCGGCGAACTCCTCACCGAGGTCGAGCGCACCTTCGACCAGCCCGACCTCGGCATCGCCTTCCGGACCCTCCTCGGCAACGGCGTCATCGTCTCCAAGGGAGCCGACTGGCGGCGCAAGCGCTCCCTCGTCCAGCCCTCCGTCCGGCCGAAACAGGTCCGCTCCTACGCGGCGACCATGTCCGAATGCGCCGTCGCCCTCGCCGACCGATGGGCCGACGGGCAGCACATCGACATCAAGAAGGAGATGGCGACCCTCACCCAACTCGTCGCCGTCCGCACCATCTTCGGAGTCGACACCGCCGCCGACGCCGACGCCATCGGACAGGCCATGGACGTCGCGCAGAAGGAGATCGGCGCCGAGTTCAGCGGCATCGGAGCGGTGCTGCCCGACTGGCTGCCGACCCCCGGACGCGCCCGCATCAAGCGCGCCACCGCCGTCATCGACGCCGAGGTCTCCCGCGTCGTCTCCCGCCACCGCGACGGCGACACCGACCGCCCCGACCTCCTCAGCCGCCTCCTCGCCGCCCGCGACGAGACCGGCGCGCCCCTCTCCGACCAGGAGATACGCGACGAGACCGTCACCCTCTACATCGGCGGCCACGAGACCACCAGCTCCACGCTCGTCTGGGCCTGGTACCTGCTCTCCCGCAACCTGCGGGTCCGCGACGCCCTCGCCGAGGAACTCGACCGGGTCCTCGCCGACCACGAACCCGGCCACGACGACTACGCCTCCCTCACCTACACCCAGGCGGTCATCAAGGAGACCCTCCGCCTCTACCCCACGATCTGGCTGATCACCGGCCTCGCGAAGGAGGGGGCCACGCTCGGCGGAGTGGCCGTCCCGGCCGGCACCCGCGTCTGGTCGAGCCAGTGGGCCACCCACCGCGACCCGCGCTGGTACGGCGACGCGGAAGCCTTCCGGCCCGAGCGCTGGATCGAACGGGACGGCGAACCCGCCGAGGAGATACCCGAGTACGCCTGGTTCCCCTTCGGCGGCGGCCCCCGTGTCTGCCTCGGTACCCGGTTCGCCCTCGTGGAGGCGGTCCTGATCCTCGCGGTCCTGGCCCGCCGCTTCCACCTGGACGTCACCACCGAGGAGATCCTCCCGGTCCCGAGCCTCACGCTCCAGCCGGACCGCGACGTGCTGGCGACGGTACGGGCACGGGGCTGAGGCCGGACCGGAAGCACGGCGGGGACCGTTGGAGCGGCCGGGGCGAGGCGCGGGCGGCCGGGGCGAGGCCGAGGCAGCCGCCGGTCAGGCGGGCGGGTGCCTGTCCGGCAGGTGGAGGCTGGTCGGGCAGCTGGTGGAGGTCCGCCAGGCGGGTGAGGTCCGTCGGGCAGGTGGAGGCCCGTCAGGCGGGTCTGGGTGCGCCAGGCGGAGGTCCGTCAGGCGGTCGGTGGTCCGGACGCCAGGGCCGTCGCCAGGTCCCGGAGGCCGTCGGCGGACAGCAGCCGGTCGCCGAAGCCGGGCAGCGGGACGTGGAGGGTGGCCGTCCAGCGGGCGGGGATCGCGCCGGCGCCGTGCACGGCGCCGGCGAGCATCCCGGTCACGGCCGCGACCGTGTCGGTGTCCCCGCCCAGGTCGACCGCCGCGGCCACGGCCCCTTCGAAGGAATCGGTCGTACGGAGCGCCCACACGGCCGAACCGAGACAGGGCCACACCGCGCCGTTGAACTCGGTGGCCTCGTCCGGGTGCCAGCCCGGAGCCAGGACCGTGGCCCAGCGGTCCCGGTGCTGCGGGGCCACCTCGGCGAGGGTCGCGGGCAGGGCGCCGAGCGGGTCCTCGCCGAGGAGGGCGACACGGACCAGCTCGTGGAGGATCGCCGTACCCTCCCAGGCCGCACCGTCGCCATGGGTGAGCGCGCTGATCCGACGGGCGGCGTCCATCGTCTCGCCCCGCCCCCTGGCCGCGAAGTACACGGCGGAGGTCGAGGCCCGCATCAGCGAACCGTTGCCCGCGGCCCGCGCGTTGATCTGGAAGTGCGTCGCGGCGGCCAGGTCCCAGGGGTCCCCGCCGAGCAGGACCTGCTCGGTCTGGAGGCCGATGTCCTTGGGCTCGGCCGCGGCCCAGCGGCGGAACCGGTCGAACATGTCCGGAAGATCGAGGCCACCCCGTTCGAGGAGCGACTCGCCGACGAGGACGGCCATCTGCGTGTCGTCCGTGGCCTCGCCGGGGTCCCAGCCGCCGCCCCCGCACAACTCCCCGACGCCGTCGGGGAAGTGCTCCCGGAAGGCTCCCGGGAGCCTGAACTCGAAGGGGGCGCCGAGGGCGTCGCCGACGGCGGAGCCGAGGACGGCGCCCACGGAACGTTCGGTGGCTCGCATCCGGTCAGGTTAGTGCGGGCTCGGTCCGCCGCCGCGGCGCCCTGGACGACCACACCGCGCGGACCACCAGGAACAGGGGCAGCCCGAGAGGGGAGAGAAGGATCGTCAGGATCAGCAGAGGTCCCATCAGGAGGGCCGGCACGGCGAGGCGACGGGCCTCCCGGTACATCCACTGACCGAGCAGCAGGTCCCATGCGATGACCTGGGCCCAGAGCGCACCGGCTCCGTTCGCGAGCGCCGCGAGGTCGCGGAAGGTGTCGATGTCGGGGCTGCTGACCGCCGTCCACAGTTCTGGTGCGACCGGGGCGGCCAGGACCGCCCAGACCACCAGGAGCGGCAGCACGGTCAGGGGCGAGGCCGCGACGCGTTCGGTGATCCGCCACGCCGGCGCGAAGACCATCAGGAACCACACCGGGGCGGCGAGCAGGAACGTCAGCTCGAAGAGGAAGCCCGTCATGAGGTGACCTCCCTTTCGGAGGGGGCGGGGGCGGGGCGGGGGTCGGGCGATGAGGGAGACGAGGTGGGAGGGGAGGGAGGGGAGGAGGGGGTGGGGGAGGGGGAGGGGGAGGCCCCCCGGAGGGAGAGTGCCGTGGCCGCCCCGCCCAGCAGGACGATCGCCCCCGCGCCCGCCAGCGTCGCGCCGTCGGGCGCGAACAGGGCCTGGCCGCGCAGGGCCTGCCAGGTCAGCAGGACGAAGGTCGCGGTGTACGCGGCCGAGGCGGTGAGGGTGAGCCGGAGCCGTACCCGTTCGTCCGCGAGACGGGCGAAGCGCGGTGCGAGCGCGGCCAGGACGAGCAGAAGCAGCGGGAGCAGCTGCAGGGCGTGCATGCCGAAGAAGTGCGGTATGCGCAGGTCGCCGCCGTTGCTCGCCCAGCCGGTCAGCGGCATCGAAGGGCCGCCGTCCGGTACGCCGACGGCGTGGGCGCCGATGATCGGCGATTTCTCGACCGCCAGCTGCTCCGGGGTCGGGCGGACCATCAGGAAGCCCAGCGCGGCGCCCGCCAGGGCGATCAGCGAGGACAGCCGGACGGCCCAGGCCATCGCCCGGTCGAGGATCTTGGCGCGCAGCAGGAGCATCGCGATGACGAGCGCGGCCAGCCAGAGCATCAGGATGCTGATGCCCATGATCTGGAAGAGGGCGTCGTCGAAGGGAGTGGCGTGGTTGAAGTGACTTCGCTTGCCGCGGATCACCTGGACGGTGATGAGCACCATCTCGGCGGCGCTGGCGGCGGCGACCACGGTTCCGGCCCACCAGGCGACCCGGCGGCCGCGGTGCAGCAGCGAGATCATCCAGGCGAGCGAGAGCGTGTACGCGAGTAATGAGACCGAGAACTTGAACGGCTTGGTCCAGATCGGCACGCCGACCAGGATCCGGTCGTCGACGACGATGCCGACGGCGGAGACCAGGGCGAAGACGCCCATGGAGGCGGCGACCCAGACCAGCGGTCGATGGAGCCGCAGGAGCGGGTTCTTGTGCGCTGAGGACATACGGATCCCCCGTGGAAGTATGGATAGCGGCACTAGCTGCTATCTGATAGCGCCACTATCTATGATGGGGGCGTCGGTCGGCAAGGCCGTAGCAAGACCAGGAAGGTGAACACGCGGTGCGCATCGGAGAATTGAGTCGCAGGACCGGGGTGTCCATCCCGACGATCAAGTTCTACGTACGGGAAGGACTGCTGCCGGCCGGGGAACTGACGAGCCCGAACCAGGCCTCGTACGGGGATGCGCATGTGCAGCGCCTCCGCCTGATCCGGGCGCTCCTCGATGTGGGCGGTCTGTCGGTGGCGGCGATCCGCGAGGTGATCCTCGCGATCGACGACCCCGAACGGTCGGTGCACAAGCTGCTGGGCACGGTGGCCTCCGGGCTGGTGCCCCGCTACGACGGCGAGTCCCACGCCGGGATCGAGGACGCGCGGAAGCAGGTCGCGGCGCTGATCGCAGCGCGCGGCTGGCGGGTGCAGCAGGGCAACCCCGCGGCGGAGGCGCTCGCCGTCGCCCTCGCGGCGGTCGACAAGGCCGGCCACGGAGGGTTCTCCCAGGTGCTGGACGCGTACGCGGACGCGGCGGAGCAGGTGGCGCGGGCCGACCTCAACTACGTGGCGGGCAATGTGGCGCGCGAGGTGTTGGTCGAGAGCGTCGTCGTCGGCACGGTCATCGGCGACGCGATCTTCTCGGCGCTGCGGAGGATGGCCCAGACGGACACCTCGGACCGGATGTACGGGGAGGCGACCTAGCGCCGGATGCGCAGGGAGGTGGCCTGGCGGCGCATGGGCAGGGGGCGACCTGGTGAGGCGACGCCAGGCGCGGGTTGCCGCGCGGTGAGGCGACCGGGCGCGGTTTGCGTGCAGGGAGGCGACCTGGCGCGGGACGTGTGCGGTGAGGCGACCTGACGCGGGCCGGCGTCGCATCGCGCCCATGAGTGACGCGCCTCGCGCCCATGAGTAGCGCGCCTCGCGTGCATGAGTGGCGCGCATCGGGCTCATGGGGGGCGCGAGGTCCGGGGGGCTGGCCTCCCCGGTCGGGTATGGCGCTCATGAACGGCGCGGGGCCCGGGGGATCACCCCCGCGCCC
>NZ_JBHTSA010000171.1:0-13661 GCF_042795405.1 Streptomyces sp. NPDC056480
GGCCGGTACGGAGTCTCCGTACCGGCCCTTCGGCCGTCCGGGTGAACCCCGTACGGCAGATGACGCCGGACGGCTCCCGCACGCCGGGGGCGTACGCCGGGGCGGGCGTTCCCGGCCCGGTGGGCCCGTCAGCCGAAGCGGCCGTTGACGTAGTCGGCGGTGCGCGGGTCGGTCGGGGAGCCGAACACCGTCTCGGTGGGTCCCTGCTCGACGATCACCCCGGGGGTGCCCTGTTCGGCGAGGAAGAAGGCGCAGGAGTCGGAGACGCGGGCCGCCTGCTGCATGTTGTGGGTGACGATGACGACGGTGACCTCCGACTTCAGCTCGGCGATGGTCTCCTCGACACGCCGGGTGGAGGTCGGGTCGAGCGCCGAGCAGGGCTCGTCCATCAGCAGGACGCGGGGGCGGACGGCGAGCGAGCGGGCGATGCACAGGCGCTGCTGCTGGCCGCCGGAGAGCGCCCCGCCGGGCTGCCGCAGCCGGTCCCTGACCTCGTTCCAGAGGCCGGCCCGGGTCAGGCACTCCTCGACGAGGTCGTCCTTGGCCTCCTTGCCGGCCCGGATGCCGCCGAGCTTCAGTCCGGCGAGGACGTTCTCGTACAGGGACATCGCGGGGAACGGGTTGGGCTTCTGGAAGACCATGCCGATCTCGCGGCGGGCGTGGGTGATGCGGCGGCCCCGGTCGTAGATGTCGGCCCCGTCGAGGAGGACCCGGCCGGCGAGCGAGGCGGTGCCGGTGAGTTCGTGCATCCGGTTGAGGATGCGCAGGAAGGTCGACTTGCCGCAGCCGGAGGGGCCGATGAGGGCGGTGACCTCCCGGGCCGGCATGGCGAGCGAGACCCGGTCGAGGACCTTGCGGTCGCCGAACCAGGCGGAGACGGAGTCGGCTTCGAGGGCGGCGGCCCGGGAGGGGGCCGTCGTGCCGCCGTCCGGCACGGGCGGCAGGGTGACGGTGTCGACGAGATCGGTCACGGTGTGAACTCCACAGCGGTCAGAGGAGGTTGGGCAGGAGCCTGGTCAGCTCGCCGGAGACGAGGACACCGAGGGCGACGAGGACCGGGACGGCGGTGACCCAGGTCTGGCGGTTTCCCCAGCGGCGGCGGGCGAGGACGGTGAGCAGGGCGGCGAGCAGCAGCGCCTGGGCGCCGAGGAAGATCCCGGGCCAGGCGTCGGGGTCGCCCGCGAGGGGCTTCTCGGCGGCCGTGATCCAGCCGGGGCGCAGCGGCCGGGGCGGGCTGGGCTGGGCCGCGCCGACGAGCCGGGCGTCGATCCGGACGACGTCCTCGGGGGTGTACGCGCCACCGCTCGCGGTCATGAGGGTGAGCCGTCCCTGGCCCTGGCCGAGGGCCGCGGGGTTGGGGTCGCCGGGGTGCCGGACGCCCGTCACCTCGTACACGGCCCTGCCCTGACCGGTGGTCACCTCGACGCGGGCGCCGTTCGGCAGCCGGTGCACGTCGTTGAAGGGGCTTCCGTAGCCCCATTTGCGGCCCATGATCACGCTGGTGCCGGCCTGGCCGGGCAGGGCGGTGTCCCGGCGGTGTCCGGGGCCCGACATGAGGACCTCGGAGGTGGTGCCCTCGGCGACGACCTCGCGGAGTCCGAGCGCGGGGATACGGAGCAGGGCGACGGGGGCGCCCGGGGCGAGGGGCTTTCCGTCGAAGGTGAGCTGTCCCACCGGGGCGGTGCCGAGGGCGAGTTGCTCGCGCAGGTCGTCGTAGGCCGTGGACTGCTCGCGGGCGTGCTGGAGGTGTCCGACGACGGTGAGGTTGGCGGCGAAGCCGATGAGCAGCGCGGCGAGAACGCACAGCGCCGCCCCGGCCAGGGCGAGCCCGGCGCGGGGGGCGGTGGGTGGCGGTGCGGTGGTCACGGGCGGGCGCCCGCCTTGCGGCGGCGGGTCTGGATCACGGCCGCCGCGCCGAGGAGGCAGAGCGCGAGGGAGCCGAGGGCGGCGGAGGCGGCGGAGGCTCCGGTGGAGGCGAGGCTGCCGCCGTTGCCGCCGTCGGTGTCGGTGCCGCCGCTGCCGCCCGAGTCTCCGGATCCGCCGCTCGTGCCGGTGCCGCCGGTGCCGCCTGAGTCGCCGCCGGAGCTGCCGCTCGTGCCGGTCCCGCCGGTGGTGTCCGCGTCACCGCTCGTGGTGGGCGAGGGCGTGTCGGTGCCGGTCGGGCTCGGGGTGTCGCTCGGCGTCTCGCTGGGCGTGTCGGTCGGCGTGTCCGTCGGCGTGGGCGTGTCGGTGGCGGTCGGGTCGACGGTCGGGGTGGGGGTGCCGGTGCCGGTCGGCGTCGGGGTGGTGCCGGTGGGGGTGGGGACGGGCTCGGTCACGTACAGCGAGTAGACGAAGGAGGCGGCGGTGTGGGCCTCGGGGTCGGTGGGGGTGAACGTGGCGACCACGGGCAGTCCGTCGTTGTTGACGGCGGACTCGGTGACGGTGACCTCGGCCTTCCCGGCGACGACGTCGACGGTGCCGATGTCGACGAGTTCCTCGTTCACGAACTTCTGGAAGTTCACCGTCCCGGCCGCCTCCTTGGGCTGCACGTTCGCGATGATCCTGGCCGGTTCGCCGACGACGGCGGTGCCGGGGTCGGACGCGACCTCCAGCAGGGTCGCCCGCTGCGTGATGGGGGCCCAGGTGTCGCCGGTGACCTGGACCATCGTGGAGAAGAAGTCCTCCGCCTCGGCCCCGTTCGCGGTCCGGCAGTAGAGGCGGAGCTCGTAGCGGCCGTCCAGCGGGCCTTCGGGGACGAACCGCCTGAGACCGTCCTGGAGCGACAGCGAGTCGGCCGCGACGTCGACGGGCCGGGTGAAGGCACCGCCGCTCAGGGGCTCCCCCGCGACGGTGACCGCAAGGTCGTGGAAGGTGGCGCTGAGGCCGGGCTCGACCACGCCGAGCCGGACCTTGACGTAGGGCTTCGCGGGGTCGGCCGGCGCGGGGCAGGCCGCGGAGGTGCCGACCCCCGTGCCGATGGGCTTGTCGGCGAGGGAGCCCGAACCGCCCTGGAGCGTGAAGGTGCCGTGCAGCGTGGCGGCCTTGGCGGGGGCGGCCATGGCCAGGACGACGGCGAGGGTGCCGCAGAGGAGAGCGAGCGCCATGAGCAGCGCGACGGGTGATCTCAGTGGTGCGGGGCGGTTCATCGGTGTCCCCCAGGAATCGGATGCGGGAGTGGATGGGTCGGCGCCTGCTCGGGCGGCGGCGCCCGGCCGGCGGGATCAGGTGGTGGTCGGACGGCGGGATCGGGTGGTGGTCGGACGGCGGGATCGGGTGGCGGTCGGCGTGCGTTCGCCTCGGGTACGCCCGGGGGCCGGGCACCCGAAGGTGCCCGGCCGGTGTGCGGTCAGGGAGCGGTGGTGATCAGCGCTCGCCCTTGACGGTCGTGGCGCCGCAGGCGGTGCCCAGGGAACCGAAGCCGTAGTTGGTGATGGTCGTGGTGGCGGCGCAGACCTTGGAGGTCGAGCCGACGAAGGTGGAGGCGACCGTGGCGTTGGTCAGCTTCGCCGTCGGGACGACGTTGTAGACGTCACGGAGGTAGGGGAAGGACAGGTTCAGCGTCTTGTCGGCGTTGCGCGGGGCGACGGTGCCGACGGAGCCGAGGACGGCCGCGCCGCGACGGTTGGTGACGACGCCCTTCTCCTGGGCCGTGTAGGAGGCGACGGAGTACGGGGCGACGTCACCGGCGCTGTCGAGGACGGTGCCGTCGTTCTCCTGGACACCCTGCTGGACGCAGGCGCCGGGGGTGGTCACGCCGATGGAGGAGAGGAAGAACTGGCGCGTGCCGGAGTTGCTCTGCGGCAGGATCGGGGTGAGCGCCACGCCGTTGAGGGTCGTGAGGTTGCACTCGTAGATGTCCTTGAGCTGCGTCGCCGTCAGGTCGGAGGGCAGCGTGCTGTCGGAGCGCTTCGCCCAGGACACCGCGTCCTTGGCGAACGGGATCCAGGTCAGGTCCGTGGTGCTGGTGTCGGCCGGGCCGCGCGAGGAGCGGGCGAAGTCGAGGCAGCCGGAGTTGGTGTCCACGGCGTTGCGCAGGGCGTCGATGCCGGCCGAGGAGCCGTTCGGACGGTTGATCACACAGCCGGTCGCCTTGGTCTTGACGGTGGCGGAGCCGGTGGCGTCCCAGGACGCGATGATCTTCTGGCCGAGGGCGTTGACGACGACGTTGCCGAGGCCGTTGAGGACGTCCTGGGTCGTGTCCGAGCCGGTGCCGGCAAGGGTGCGGTACTGGGTCACCGGGTTGGGGTCGGCCTGCGCGGCGGGAGCGAGGGCGACACCGAGACCGAGGGCGGCCACACCGAGGGCGGCACCGATACGAGCGCGGGACTTGACGTTCACTTCTGATCTCCTCCGTGGAAACGGATGTCATGGAATGGACGCACAAGCAAAATCCGGATTCTTTAACCGGCCGGTCCGTCGACCGGCCGGGAACAACAATTCCGTACGGGCGGCAAGGGCGGCCACCACATTCAGCCGCTCTTCAGGTTACGAATTCCTGTCCTAGGTGAATCCGAGGGAATTCGGCGGCGGCCGGCAGCGGCCAGCACCGCGGGGCCCGCGATACCGGCGAGTCCGCCGACGACCAGGACCGAGAGGAGGACCCAGCGGATGACGCCGAGCACCTGTGACGGGGTGCTGCCGGTGCCGGCGAGCTTCTCCCCCGGTGCGCCGCCGGAGCCGCCGGCGTCCCCGCCGGAGGTCGGCGGCGGGGCGGCCGAGGACGGCGCCCCGGAGGAGCCTCCGGTGTCCGCGCCGCTCGCGGTTCCGCCGCCGGAGCCGGAGCCCGCGCCGCCGGAGGCGCCGGAGCCGGTGGAGCCCGTGGAGCCGTTCGCCCCCTGACCGCCGCCGGAGTCCGAGCCTCCGCTCGCGCCGCCGGTGCCGCCGGTCGAACCGCCGGTCGTGCCGCCCGTGGTGGAGCCCGGCCCGGTCGGCGCCCCGCGCTCCAGGCGGTCGGCCGCGGCGGCGGCCTGGGCCTTCAGCTTCGCGGGCATCGGCGCGTAGCCGAGGGGCAGCTCACCGGGGGCGGTGCCCTGCTTCTGGCCGGGTCCGGCCGCGTACCGCAGCACGCGCGCGTAGTCCTTGCGGGCGTCGGCCGGAAGGCTGGTGGAGGCGGCGGCGTACGTCACCACCGTCAGCGGGTAGGCGCCGTTCCTGGCCCGGCCCGGGTCGGCCGTGAGGACGCCGGGCACGGACGAGTCCGTGAACTGGTCGACCGCCTTGAGCATGGCTGAGGCGGTGGGGTGGACGTAGGTGCCGTCGGCGTTCGGCAGGGCGGCGATCTGGAGCTGGTAGCGGGCCGCCGAGGCCGCGTCGGTGATGCCGTAGGCGCGGCGGGAGCCCGGGGGGACGTCGCCGCTCGTGAGCTTCAGCCCGCCGGTCGCCGTGTCGGGCGCCGCGCGGTCCTTGGCACCGTTGGTGCCCCGCCGGACCGCCCGTGCGGCGTCGTGCAGGTCGATGGCGTAGGGGGACCGGTCGACCATGCCGTAGCTGATGTTCAGTTCGCCCTCGACCAGTTTCGTCTCCGTGGGGTCGGCCTTCGGGAACTCGTAGGATCCGGCCGAGGCGAGCCCGAGGTCCTTGAAGTAGCGGTTGATCTTCATTCCCCAGGGATCCGCATTGCCTTCGAGGAAGGCGCGCGCCTCACGGTCGGCGCGAAGATAGTTCCAGACGATCCGCGTGCTGTCCGATCGATCGGCGGCGAGCAGAATTCCGCCCGGGTAGTTCATCACCGACTGCTGGAACTTCTTGAATTCAGGATTCAGCTTCAGGAATTCCGGGTCCCGGAGGATCGATTCCGGGTTCCCCTTCAGATGGTCGGGGACGGGAGCCTTGTCGCTGAGGAGCCGTACGTCGTACGGATACGAGCCGGTGAGCAGCTTCGCCAGGAGCCGGGGGTTCAGCCTCAGGTCCTTGACGAGTCCGATCTTGTCGGCCTCCCAGTAGAGGCCCACGGTGAGCCCGTTGACGGCGACGGGCGCGTGCACGAAGCCGGCCTTCTCCCCGCCCTCGACGGGCTCGACGGTGAAGGCGAGGCCGGGCGAGGTGGAGGTCGGGTTCAGCAGGTTGCCCCGGGCCAGGTCCTCGCCGCGCTGGGTGAAGGTGAAGCGGGTGCTGCCGTCGGCGCAGAGCGAGGCCTGCCAGGAGGTGAGCGCGTCCGTGACCAGCTCGGATCCGGTCATGCGGCGCTCCGCCTTGTCCGTCGGGCAGGGCTCGCGGACGGGCAGGAAGTCGAGCGGGAAGACGAGGCGCTGGTTCCAGTTGGTGGTGGAGAACGCGGAGGTGACGGGACGACCCGCGGTGCCGTTCGGGTCGTGGGAGCCGCGGGGCACGACGACGAGCCAGCAGCCTCGGCCGCGCACGTGCGCGCCCGACCCGATCGGGTCGCCGCAGCCCAGGTGCGGGGCCTCCCGGGTGGACTGGAGGTTGAAGCCCATCTCCCCCGTGCCGTCGGGCTGTGTGGTGGCGAAGAACTCCTCGTTGCTGTCGCCGGGGCTGAAGTAGGTCCAGTCGGTGGGCTTGGTCGTGGCGGGGCCGGAGACCGGGGCGAAGGGCACGAACGGATCGGTCGTCTGCCCCGGGTACTCCGGGTCGGGGATCCGCTCGCCGTACTGCTTCTCCAGCGGGTCGGAGCCGACCGGGAGGAGACGGCTGCCGATGAAGGCGCCGAAGTCGGAGCCCTTGGCGCCGGCGCCCAGCTGGCACTGCTCACGCCTGGGCCCCGCCGGGTCGTCGCCCCAGCACTGCATGATCTGGAGGTAGTCGGTGTTCCGCCCCTGCGTCGGCTTCCCGCCCTTCCAGGTCACGCTCAGCCCCTGCGAGCGCAGGTTCCTCGTCTGGTGGACCGTCACTTCGAGCTTCGAGAAGTCGTCGTACGGGCCCTTGGTCCCCCGCTTCGTGACCGCGGAGTTCTGCGGCGACGGGCCGGTCGCCGCCGCCGCGGGCGGGTCCTGCGGCAGCGGGACGAGGGCGAGCACGACGGCGACGAGCAGCGAGCCGAGTCCGGCCCGCCGGGTGGGTGCCGGCCTCACTGTCCGCCTCCCTGGCGTTCGGCCCGGGCGGCGAGCGCGCGGCCGACGAGCGGCGGCGCGACGACGGTGGCGAGGAGCAGGAAGGCGGAGAGGGCCATGAGGACGCCGCGCAGGCCGCCGCCCGTGTCGGCGGCGAGGGTGACCGGGGAGCCGACGATCTGGTTGCCGCCGTAGTCCTGGCCGCCGCTGCCGCCGCCCGTACCGCCGCCGTCGCCGATGACCTCGCCGGTGTCGGGGTCCACGGCTCCGCCGCCCGTGGCGCCGCCGGTGGCGGAGCCGCCGCCGGATCCCGTACTCCCGCCCGTTCCGCCGCTCGCGGAACCACCGCTGCCCGTCCCGGCGCCGGCGCCGGAGCCGGTGGCCCCGCCCGTGCCGCCGCCCGAACCGCCGGTGGAGCCCGACCCGTTGGAGCCGGTGCCGGCCGAGCCGCCGGAGCCGCCGGAGCCCGAGCCGTTGCCGTTGCCGCCGGTCGAGCCGCCCGTCCCGGAGCCGCCGTTCGAACCGCCGTTGTTCACCTGCGTGTTCGTGCCCTTCGCACCGCCCGTGCCGTCACCGCACTGGGTCGGACCGCGCTTGTCGCAGGCCTTCGGCCGCGGCGCGTTCTTGGCGAGGGTGTTGGTCCCGTCGGCCGAGAAGGTGGGGTTGCGGCAGTCGGACAGGTCGACCGCGCCGGTCGGCGCGCCGGGGATCCGGCGGACCTGGTCGAAGCCGGCCTGCACGAGGTTCCTGGGGAGCGGCGAGTAGCCGAGCTCCTCGGCCTGCTGCTGGCCCTCGCAGAGGAAGTAGCGGGCGAAGGTGCCGAGCGACCGGCCCTTCTCGGTGGTGTGCGGGGCGGTCTCCGAGGTGGGGACGACCATGTAGCTGTAGCTGGAGAGCGGGTAGCTGCGCTCGTCCCGGGACCGGTAGACGTCGTCGAGGATCTGCGTCAGGTAGTTCGTCGAGTTCCGGTCGGAGTTGATCCGGGCCTTGAGCAGGGCGACGGCGACGGCCTGCGCGGTCGGCTCGACGTAGTAGCCGGAGGCGTTGAGCACCTTGACGACCGGGAAGTGCGCGTTGATCGCGTACGAGTACTCGACGTAGGTGATGGCGCCCTCGCCCTGCGGCTGGCGGACGTGCGCGGAGACGCCGAGCGAGCCGGACTTGGCGACCGTGGTGGTGCCGGGCACGACCGGGAAGTACGAGGTCATGCCGCAGGGGGTGGAGCGGCCGGCCCGACGGCAGTAGTCGTCCCAGACGGAGCCGTTCTCCTTGGCGAGCCAGGTGGTGAACTGGGCCGTCGTGCCCGAGCCGTCGGAGCGCACGACGGGGACGATGCGGCGGGCGGGGAGGTTCAGGCCGGGGTTGTCGGCCTTGATCTCCGGCGCGTTCCACATGGTCAGCCGGCCCGTGAAGACCTTCGCGAGGACGGGCCCGGAGAGGCGCAGGTTGGTGACCTGGCGGCCGCCGATGCGCAGGTTGTACATGAAGGCGGTGCCGCCGGCGACGATCGGCATGTACGCGTAGCCCCGGCGCGGCGGCACGTCGGTGGCGCCGCCGTCGTTGAGGCCGTACGGGATCTCGGAGACGGCGAAGTCGACGGTGCCGTTCTTGAACTGCTCGCGGCCCTGCGAGGAGCCGTTGGCGTTGAAGTTGACCGTGAGGCCGACGTTGGCGCCGATGTTGCGGCGCCACTGCTCGACGGCGTTGGAGCTCCAGGTGGAGCCGGATCCGGTGATCTTGGTGTATCCGGCGGCCTGCGCGGCGGGCGGATGGACGAGCAGGGCGAGCACCGCGCACAGGGCTGCGGCGAGCCCCAGGGCGGTGCGGGCGAGCGGGGCGGCGGATCTCACGGCGTACTCCTCGGAGGTACGGATCGGTCGGCGGGTGCGGCGGAGGACCCGGGGGCGGTCCCGGAGCCGGGGGCGGCCCCGGAGCCGGGGGCGGTCCCAAAGCCGGGGGCGCTCCCGGAGGCCGGCGCCGTCCCGGTGGCGGAACCGGTCCCGGGGACCGGGGCCGTGGAGACCCACCGGGCCGCGTCCTGCCGCGACGCGAGGGCCCTGCGCCGCTCCTGGCGCTTCGTCAGCTGCCCCGGGCCGCGCCCGCCCGCGATCCGCGCGAGGACGAAGAGGAGCAGGACGAGCAGCATGAGGACGGCAGCGGTGCCGAAGCCGCGGGCGATCATGTTCGGTTCGGGCGACTTGACGAGCTCGAAGGTGGCGAGCGGCAGGGAGACCTGCGCGCCGGAGGTCGGCAGGGCGTTCAGCTCGGCGGTGAACCCGGCGGTCAGCAGGACCGGCGAGGTCTCCCCCACCCCGCGCGCGGTGCCGAGGATCACGGCCGTGGTCAGCCCCGAGCGGGCGGTCGGCAGGACGACGTGCCAGACCGTGCGCCAGCGCGAGGACCCCATGGCGTACGAGGCCTCCCGCAGCGTCCCCGGGACGAGCCTGATGACGACGTCGGAGGCGCGGATGATGATCGGCAGCATCATCACGGAGAGGGCGAGCGAGGCGGCGAGGCCGGAACGCTCGGTGCCCAGGGCCAGGATGACGGTCGCGTAGATGAAGAGTCCCGCGACGATCGACGGCAGCGCCGTCATGGCCTCGACGATCGTGCGGACCAGGCGCGCGAAGGGGCCGGGCACCTCGGTGAGGAAGATCGCGCAGACGATGCCGGTGGGCACGGTGATCGCGAGCGCGATGCCGACCTGTTCGAGGGTGCCGACGACGGCGTGCAGGATGCCGCCGACGTCGAGCGGTTCGAGGGGTCCCGCCAGGCTCATGTCCTCGGTGAAGAAGTTGAGGTGGACGAGGGCCCTGCGGCCCTCCCAGAGCGTGAAGGCGACGACGAAGACGAGGACGGCGAGGAGCAGCAGACCGAGGCTGCGGACGACGACTCCGGCGATCCGGTCCCGCACGGCGGGCCCGTCCTCGTCGAAGGAGACGAGCAGCGCGTACAGGCCGACGAAGAGGACGTACGCGACGATCACGAAGCCGACGGTGCCGCTGAAGGGCAGCAGGCGGGCGAAGAGGAGCCAGGTGAGGGCGAGCGCCGCGGCCGCGGCGCCGAGCAGCGCGTACACGTCGGAGGCACGGGTGGTGCCGGTGGTGCGGCGGCGTTCGGGTCCGGGCGGCGGCGGGGCCTTCTCGGTGGGCGGTCGCAGCTTCGGCCGCTCCGGGGCGATGGTCATCGGGTTCGGGTCCCCCTTGAGGAGCGCACGGGCTAGGCGTCGCTGCTGGCGCCGGAGCGGCTGCGCGCGACGATGGACGAAGCGGCGAAGTTGACGATCAGGGTCATGACGAAGAGGGCGAAGCCGGCCGCCATCAGGGCGGACATCCCGAAGGGCGTGGCCTCGCCGTAGCGCAGGGCGATGAGTGAGGACACCGAGCTGGTGCCGGTCTGCAGGACGTGCCACTGGATGGTGAAGACCTGCGAGATGACCATGTAGACGGCGATGGTCTCGCCGAGGGCGCGGCCGAGGCCGAGCATGGTGCCGCCGATCATGCCGCCTTTGCCGAAGGGCAGGACGACGCTGCGGATCATGCCCCAGCGGGTGGCGCCGAGCGCGTACGCGCCCTCGCGTTCGCCCGCGGGCGCCTGGGAGAAGACCTCGCGCATGATCGAGCAGATGATCGGCGCGACCATCATCGCGACGACGAGACCGGCGACGAAGGTCGACGACGTGTAGACCGTCGGCGGGGCCAGCGGATCGTCGGGGTCCGCACCGTCGACGCGGAGGAACGGGATCCAGCCGAAGTACGTGGCGATCCAGCGTGCGATCGGGAGGATCGACTCCTCCAGCCAGAAGACGCCCCACAGGCCGTAGACGACGGAGGGCACGGCGGCCATCAGGTCGACGGTGGAGATCAGGGTGCGGCGCAGCCTGGGCGCCGCGTACTCGGAGATGTAGAGGGCGGCTCCGGTGGCCAGCGGCACGGCCACGACGATCGCGACGAGGGCGATCAGGACGGTGCCGAGGAGGACGGCCGCGATGCCGAACCGTCCGGCGTCGGGCTCCCAGTTCTCGGTGGTGAGGAAGGAGAGGCCGGCGCGGTCGAGGGCCTGCCAGGCACGGAGGAGCAGGAAGCCGCCGACGAGGAGCATGACCGCGAGGACGAAGCCGCCGCCGGTGCGGGCGACGGCGCGGAAGACCCGGTCGGGAAGGCCGGGGTCGGCATGGAGCCGTCGCGGCGTGTCGGGCGGCGGGTCAAGGGTCTCGGTCGTCACGGGAAGGACGTAAGTCCCGCCCGGTGGACATGTGTTCCCCGCAACGTGAACGAGGGGCGTGCGCGGGGCAACTTCCGTTCACCGTAAGGCAGTTGAGGCCCATCTGGGCCCCTCGGCGGCGATCAGCGCACGGAACCGCGCATAGGCGGTGCGACAGGTGGAATGGCGCTCGTAGGAGCGCCCGGAGAGGGCGGTGGTACGCCCCTCGGCGTCGCGCAGCAGCCACACCCAGCCGTTGCCGCCGGCGGTGTGCTGCACGCCGCCGGCCATGTCCGCGTGCCCGGTGCAGAGGGCCGTGAAGGCCTCCCGGCACCGGGCGTGGTCGTCGTAACAGACCCCCGACCGCGCGACGACCCTCCCGTTCTGCGCGACGAGTCGCCATCCGTAGCGTCCGTCGGCCCCCATGTCGACCAGACAACGCGTCCCGGACACACCGGTGTCCTTGGTCATCGCCCCCACCCCCACAGTCTCGGCAAGCGCAATCTATTGAGACCGGGGTGACTGTTGGGTGCTAAACCAATTGCGGGGTTGCACGCTTCACCAGGAGGTTGCCCCTAGGACACCGGCAGCGCGTACGACCCATCGGGAACAGGACAGTCTGACCAGATCAGCGCCCCGCGCCGGCCGTGGACGTGGCGATTCTGCGAAGGCCCGGCCCCTCGCGAGGCGGGTCGG
The DNA here is from genome assembly GCF_042795405.1 of Streptomyces sp. NPDC056480. NCBI lineage: Bacteria > Bacillati > Actinomycetota > Actinomycetes > Kitasatosporales > Streptomycetaceae > Streptomyces > Streptomyces sp. NPDC056480. Next base: position 11,889 of record NZ_JBHTSA010000171.1, read on the forward strand.
GCCGCTCGCGAGAGGGATCAGGCCGTCGCCCGAAGGCTCAGGCCGTCGCCGGAAGGCTCAGGCCGTCGCCGGAAGGCTCAGGCCGTCGCCGGAAGGCTCAGGCCGTCGCCGGAAGGCTCGGCCCGTCGCCCGAAGGCTCAGCCCGTCGCGAGCAGGATCACCAGGAGGAGGAGCCCGGCCAGCGCGGGACCGACGATCTCGTACGCCCAGCGCACCCGCGCCTCGCCCCGCGCACCCGGGGTGCCGGCGCGGCGCTCGGCGAGCTCCCGCAGATCGGCGACGGTCTGGTCGGTGGGCGCGGTCCGCGACGCGCTGTCCCGGACGTCGGCGCTGACCGAGGTGCGGCCGTGCGGGTCGTCCTGGGAGGCGCGGGAGGCGCGGCGGGCCGCCTTCTTGCGCTGGCGCAGCGAGACGGGGACGGCCCACAGCTGGTACTTGGCGCCGTCCTGGGTGAAGACCTCGCTGGAGTAGCCGGCGCGGACGTCGGCGACCGTCGACCAGGGCAGCGTGATCGACCGGAACGGGTTGCGGATCCGGAGCCGGTCGTCGTTGGCGTACACGGCGGGCCGGATCGTGAAGGCGACGATCAGCGGCACGGCGAGGAGCAGGCCCGCGAGCGCGAGCCAGGGCGACCGGCCCTCGCCGCGGAACAGCACGTCACCCGCGAACAGGGCCGCGAGGATCAGCAGGAACACCCCGCTCGCGATCCCGAGCGGCGACCGGAAGACACGGTCGGGGGACTCCTGCCCCGCGGACTCCTGCCCCGCGGACCGCTGTCCGGCGGGCTTCCGCCCCACGGGCTTCTTCCCGGCGGGCTTCTTCCCGGCGGACGGCTGCTCGGGGGTCGACTCGCGGCTCGGCTCGTGGCTGGGCTCGGGGGTCGGCTCGGGGGTCGTCATGGGGCCGATTCTGCCTCAGTGGGCCGGTGGGGGCTCAGGCGGCCCGCGTGGCCACGAGATCCGCGTACAGAATGATGTTGTCGGGGCGGTGGCCGTCGACCAGCTCGCCGCCGCAGGTGATGAGGCGCAGCTCGGGGCGGTCGGTGTCGCCGTACACCTTGGCCGTCGGGAAGGCGTCCTTGTCGACCTGCTCCAGTTCCCTGACCCGGAAGACCGCGGTGGTGCCGTCGGCCCGGGTCACGGTGATCTCGTCGCCGACCTCGACCCTGGAGACGTTCTTCAGGACGGCGGGGCCCCGGGCGGTGTCGAAGTGCCCGATGAGGACGGCGGGGCCGGTCTGCCCGGGCGTGACGCCCTTGTCGTACCAGCCGACGCGGTCGGCGTCCGCGACCGAGGGCACCTCGACGGTGCCGTCGGCGGCGAGCCCGAGCTCGAGGACGGGCCCGGTGGGGCCGGTGTCGACCCCGGCGGCGGGGACCCGGACCCGCACGGGCAGGGAGCGGGCGAGCGGGCGGACGGGAGCGGGGCTCGTGTCCGGCGTGGGGGCGGCGGTGGCCTCGGAGATCCGCGCGGGCGGCGTGACGGCCCGCTGCCCGTCCCCGGCCGAGCAGCCGGTGAGCGCGGCGAGGACGGCCAGGAGGAGGACCGGGGCGGTACGGGCGGGGTGACGGCGGCGGTTCACGGGCGGGCTCCGGGCAGACGGCGGACGGGACTCGACGACGGACAGCGGACGGGATCCGGCGGACGGGACCCGGCGGACGGGACCCGGCGGACGGGATCCGGCGGACGGGATCCGGCGGACGGGATCCGGCGGACGGGATCCGGCGGACGGGATCCGGCGGACGGGATCCGGCGGACGGGATCCGGCGGACGG